>CAYJVV010000001.1:0-26729 GCA_964373755.1 uncultured archaeon
CTATCTCGCCGCTGCCAACAACCTTGCCTGGAACAACAACATTCTCGCCATAGTTTGCATGCCTTTCTATCTTTCCAACGTTAACAGCAGATTTACTTCTTCTTGGCTTTTGAAGATGCTTTGCAACGACTAGATAAAACCTCTCTTTTTTCCTTTTCAGATCACGAATGAGTTTTTCTATATTCGGGTCTGTTGGTCCTGTAGGATGCGGCATAACAATCACTCCATTAATCAGAAACATTTAAGTGCCTTCGTTTTGAGGGAGGTATTGGAACCTAAGGTTCTAATGCCGGGGAAGAGACGTTCTATCTGAATCTAGGAGGTATCGGAACCTAGGTTCTGATTTTCGAACTCTTGAAGGCACTAAGCCACAGGATTTCTTAAGAAGGAGAAAACCAATGGTTTTTCTCCCTTCTAACCCTCATTCCTTTCAAGGGATTTTTTTCACTGTTGATTATCTCAACTCGAAACTTAAGTCACCTGCTTAAGTAAGGCCCGATTATTTCTTTCGCAATAACCGTCCTGCCCCTTTGGCCATTCCCTAGCTCTTTTGCTTAAACTTGTTTTTCGTAAGCACTTTTTCCGCTAGTTTTCCGCTAGCGCTTTTTACGAAGCAAAAAGGGCTACTCGGGAACCCCGGCTCTACAATTAATCTTTGAGAAGAAGTAATTAAAACTATACATTAAGCATCAAGTACTTTCTCGAACGCTAGAAAATTCTGTTCCATATGCTCTTTAAACTTAGAAGGAATATTTCTTCCAGTCAAATCTCTATCAAGTGTATCATGTACTATACGATTACTATACACAACGTGAACGCCATCATCTTCTCCTCTAACTTTCAGTCTATCTTGTGGAATTACAATATAAGACATGGTAGATTTTCCGCGGCATGTCCAGCCTGCTAATGTGTACCAATCTCTATCAGGATCATATCGCACAACTCTCCTTGTGACTTCTCCCACAGAGTCCTGTTGCCTTATACGTACATCCATCCCGATCTCCAACAAATCTACAGCCATATTCTCAGTCTCTACAATTTCTTTTTTGCTTCAGAGAGGAAATTTTCTGCGCTATTCTCAAGAACGTCTAAGGCAGAAGAGACTATTTCTTCAGGCTTCAAACCTGATACTGATTCTACTGTGAATATAAAAGAATTCTCGTCAGCCTTAACGGTCACGCCGTCGCTTACTTCAACACATTTCATGCAAAGTATGCAATTTGCTTCCTTCGCAACCCTTGGCTTTCCATCGCGTTTCTCAAAAACATGAGTTGGGCATACATCAACTATTACATTATCTGCTTTCTCCGGATTTACACGAACAATAGGAAAGTTCTGGTATCCTACAACAGCTGCCTGCCATTTCACATGCTCCTTGCCGAAACCCAGTTGCGCTGTGGCTGAGAACTTCAATTTTTGTTTTTCAAGAAGCTCTACGATTGGTATGTTTAGATCGAGTACGCTGGCACCATCGCTTTTCATGTCGCCAGCATTGACAATGCATGGGCCTTCTTTTTCAATGATAAATGTGACTTCGCAGTTAGCACAGCCTTTGCCTCCACACTTGCAATCTTCCTTAAGCCTGAACATCTTTGAGTCGAATGTCAAGGGGATTAAACCGAGTCGGTGGGCAATAACCTCGTCAAAAAGTCCTGATGTATTTTCCTCAAAATACACCTCTTCAATGGCCATTATCGGTATCTCGCCAAACATTGTCCTGCGCAGCGCGTTAGCGAATGCAAAATCTATCCCTTCTATGACGAATTTCAATTTTGCATCTTTTTGCTCAAGAATTTTTACTTGCATTATTTCATCTCCGAACTAAAAATTTGACAGAAACGTTTAAATTACACACGCCTTCCACGTCTGCCGCCCTTCTTCTTGCAGCCATCGTGAGGTATTGGTGTCACGTCTTCTATAGAACCTATCCTGAAGCCAGCACGTGCTAGAGCCCTTATGGCTGGTTGCGCTCCCTGGCCAGGCATCTTTGATTTTATTCCGCCAGGCGCCCTGATGCGTATATGCAGATTTGTTATGCCTTGTGCCAATGCCTTTTCTGCTGCCTTTCTCGAAGCGACCATGGCTGTGAAAGGCTTGCCCTTATTCATGTCCTTGTCAGATACCATGCCGCCTGAAACAGTGGTAATGGTCTCGCTGCCAGTTATGTCAGTGATATGCACTATAGTATTGTTAACTGAAGAAAATATGTGCGCAACTCCCCATCTTTCTTTATCCATTTTGTTCACCACTTGCTTGCTTTGCCTGTTCAATAACAGCTGTTTTTATCTTTGAGCTCAAGGAAATATTTCCTTCTTCATCGTGTTTGACTATGTAGCTGGGCCATCTGATCCTTCTTTTATTGACTAAAATATGGCCATGAACAATAAGCTGCCTTGCCTGTTTAGGGCTGTTAGCAAGGCCTTTTTTATGCACAACTGTCTGCAATCTGCGTGAAAGTATATGATTAAGATTCGTTTCAAGCACTTCATCAAGGGTCTGGCATTTTATTCCAAGCTTGTTTAATTTTTCTAAAAGCTCTTTTTCTTTTTTCTCATCATGATGTGCCTGTAAATCCCTAGCACGTCTCCTGAAGTCACGAAGTACGGCTTCTGCTTTCCAAATTTCCTTTTTCCTACGTAAGCCATACTCTTGCTCTAGCTTCTTTTCTCTTTCTAGCCTGTTCTTGTCGTAAGGCTTCTGCGGCCGCGAATATTTTCTCTCCTGTCTTTTCGGGTGTCCCATGATTAAAGAATCTCCAGGGTTCTTAGAAAGGCAATTCTCATGACTTGTCTTGAATATTCTTTTGCAGTCGGTGATGTTTCTCTTACAGACAATTTATAATTGTCTAATGCATCTTTACCGTAGACATATGAAATTATAGATTCTTGAAATCTTTGACGATATTGTATCAAAGCCTCTTTTCCACCAGTTCTATAAACATTGGAAGTTCTATGTCTAAGACCCGAAATAATAATCTTTGGCCTGTAACTTGGACTCTTTAAAGTAGCGGATTTTGTCATTATTTCTTCTCCTCTTTTGCAGCAGGTTTTGCGGCTTGCTGAATTTTCTTCTTCGCGACGCCTACTGTCTTCTGCGTCCTGAACGAGCTTCTTGTTCTCTGACCGCGGACAGGCAACCCAAACTCATGTCTTACGCCTTTGTAGGCATGCATCCTTTTTAGCATGTTTATGTCTTCCATTTTCTTGAACTGCAGCTCAGAACCGTGTACGTGCACATTGGTACCAGTCTCGATATCCTTTCTCCTGTTCATAATCCACATCGGCAGTTCGCTGTTCTCTTTTCCAAGGGATTTTACAAAGGCTTCAAGGGTCTTTATCTCTGTTTCTGTCATAGCACCAAGTTTCTTTTTCCCGTCTATGCCTGTTTTCTGAAGTATTGCATTAGTAAGCATGAAGCTGATACCAGGGATTCTTCTCAGGCTTCTGCTAACAGAAAGCTCGCCGTTTATATCGGTTGCAAGGAATCTTACAATCTTTCTAATTTCAGTTTTCTGTTCCATCAAACCGCTCTTGCCCATTTGAATTTCCTTGGATCTCTTCCAAGCTTAATCATATTTTTTTCGCATTTCAACGAATCGAACCACATAATTTTGCCGGTCTTTGCAATTACCATCTTTCCTGTTCCTTGCTCAATTCTTTTTGAACAGAAACTGCAGTTTGCCATTTTATCGCCTGCCATAGCTGCCTGAAGATTCCATTTCTGTTTCGCGGAGCATTAGGATGTCGCCTATCCTTACAGGGCCTATAACATTTCTCGTGAGAATCTTGCCCTTGTCACGGCCATCTGTTACACGGGCCTTTACTCGCAGGACTCCCTTTGCACCTACTCGTCCAATAATATTAATGACTTCTGCTGGTGAAGCTTCTTGCATAGTATCACATTATTAATGTCCCAGATATCGCTGTGGAGGAATTCTTTTTGGTCGTCTGAAGATGCCAACTTCTGTCTCATAGACTGTATTTTCACTTTCCCACTTTAACACCCTTTCCATGTCGGCGCCTGGTATAACCAAAACAGGTCTTTTTGAAATATACACAGCTTCGTGATCTGTAAAATCCACCGTTTCTTGCTTTGCCAATAATGAAAATGGATGATCATTGTCTATCATCATTCGAGCCAAATGCTCATCCATTCTTAAACGCCTAGCCATATCGTCTGAAGAATAGCCACCGAAGACTGAAATAACTGTTGCGTATGTTAATTTCAATAAGTTTGGATCATATACTCTTGCATTTTTGTTTCTTAATATTCTCCTTAATGAAAATCTATGATAACGATCACTTTCTTCTAACGATTGCCAGTTTTCTGGAACTATTTCATGGAATCTTGAAGTATCAGGAACATAAGCCTGGTCTAGTGTAGCGACAATCCTAGCTCTGTCTAAAGGTATCAGCCCTGGATGCTTTTCAAGTCCATAAGCCAGTGTTTCTATTGCTGCTCTGTCCAAGGTATTTAATCTCTTCATATTCAACACTCACAAAGTAAAGTGAAAAAGCCGAACTTACTTCAAAACGTCGCCGAGTTTCTTCTTGCCTTCGCCGGCATCAAGTACTGCGACTGCGGCTGTAGATACTTCTATGCCCGCCGCCCGGCCCAGCTCGGATTTGCTGGAAACGCGAGCCAATGGTATTTTTTTCTCGTCGCACAATGGCTGCAGATGCATAATAATTTCTGGCGGATCCACGTCGTCTGCAACGACAATAAGCTTGGCTGTGCCGCGTTCTGCTGCTTTTGTTGCCTCGTTGAGGCCTCGCCTAATCTTACCTGTTTCGCGGGCTATTTCGATGACTTCAAGAATTTCATTGACCTTGTTCATTTAACACACCTTGTCTCAATTACAAAGCTGTATTAAGAAACAAAACTATTAAAATTAACCTTTTTAAGGATTTTATCTGAAAGATTGTTGTGATTAAAGATGGAAGATAGAAGCAAGTTCCTGAAGGTGAAATGCGAGAAGTGCAAGAACGAGCAGATAATATTCAACAGATGTGCTACCGTAGTCAAATGCCTTGTTTGCGATTCTATCTTGGCTGAACCTACAGGCGGCAAGGCCAACATTCAGGCAAGCATTCTGCAGGTTCTAGGTTGATGAGAGGGAAGCAATGGTATGAAACACTATGTGTTCGTGTTGTTCTCCTTCTACTCTTTCAGGTGAATTTTATGGTCAAAAAAAAGGGATTTCCAGAGATTGGCGAACTTGTTATCTGCAGGATAAGCAAGATTAACCCCCATTCTGCTTTTGCCCTTATGGAAGAATATGACATAGAAGGCATGATCCATATATCAGAGATTACTAGCGGCTGGGTTCGAGACATAAGACAATTTCTCAAAACAGGCGAAACAGAAGTTGCAAAAATCTTAAGCGTGGACGATCGCGGGCACGTGTCAATGTCTCTAAAACGCGTTAGTGATCTTGACAAGAAGAGAAAGATGAAATCTTACCGTATGGAACATAGAGCAGAAAAGATGTTAGAGCTGGCTGCACAGATGCTCAACAAGAAGCCAGAAGAGGCTTACAATGAAGCTGGCAGCAAGCTGATGGAGGGCTTTGGATCTCTTTACGAAGGCTTTCTCGCCGCAATGCAGAAACCGGATTCTCTTTTGAAAAAGGGCGTTCCAGAGAAATGGGTAGCTGTGCTTAAGGAGATTGCAGAAAAGAACATCGAGCAGAAGGAATTTGAATTCAAGGCAACAGTGTCAGTTAAAACTTTTAAACCCGCGGGGATATATGTTATAAAAGGCATACTGTCAGAAGCGGAAAAAATGCACCTGAAGGTGCATTATATAGCAGCACCGTCATATCTTGTCAAATATTCATCAAAAACTGCAAAGAAAGGTGAGAAGGAATTTCAGGAAAAGCTCAACAAGCTTGCAGAAAATAAAGAAGCTGACGTGTCTTTTGTGATGGCATGAAACTAAGAAAATGCTTGAAATGCAAAACTTATTCACTTAAGGCAATTTGTTCATGCGGTTCTGCAACAGCCAGTCCGCACCCGGCGAAATATCATCCTGCCCGCGCAAAATACATTCGACTTGCACGACTCAAGAAAATAAATTGATGTTGATTTTATGCAGACAAAAATGCAGATACTAGAGAAAGTGAAGCTGAACAAACCTGTTCTCATTGAAGGATTGCCAGGAATAGGCAATGTTGGTCGGGTCGCAGCTGGATACCTGATATCTGAACTGAAGATGAAAAAATTTGCAGAGCTATACTCACATCATTTCCTGCCGCTTGTTATGCTGCAGGAAGGCGGGGTAGCAAGCTTATTGAAATGTGAATTTTACTATCAGAAGCAGAATAATCTAATCGTGCTGACCGGTGATACTCAGAGCATTTCACCGGAAGGTCACTACGAAGTTTGCGAAGTTATACTGGATTTCGCTGAAAAGATGGGTGTCAAGGAAATTATAACCCTTGGCGGGTTCGCAGAAGGCAAGCAGGTGGACGAACCTCGTATTGTAGGGGCTGTGAACGACAAGTCACTTCTGAAAAAATATGGAAAGTATGACATTGATTTTGGAAAAGAGCATCCTGTTGGCACTGTTGTAGGTGCTAGTGGTCTATTGCTTGGTCTTGGAAGAAGCCGCGGAATCGATGGTTTATGCCTGATGGGTGAAACATTCGGCCTTCCTTTAATGACAGACCCAAAGGCAGCTGATAGGGTCCTTCATGTGCTTTCAAAAATCCTTGGCTTAAAGATGGACTTGTCTAAGCTTGAAAAGACAATAAAAGGCATGGAAGACAGGATCAAGAAAACGGAAAAAATCCATAAAAAGATACTTGAGCAGATACCTAAGCAAAGCAAGGATGATCAGATAAGATACATTGGCTAAGCTGGCATAACTAAAAGCTTAAGAATTTGCAGTATTATTATAGGCTGGTTAACACTTATTTTCTGAGGATGAAAAATGTTTGAATATAGTGGACTCACGAGATTCGAAAAGACAAGGGTAATATCTGCGCGGGCGCTACAGATATCGATGGGAGCCCCAGTGCTCATAAAAACACAGCTGCACGAGCCAAAAGAGATAGCTAAACTTGAGTTTGAAAAGAATGTGCTGCCAATAACTGTAAAAAGGCGGGCACCTATGAAAAACGACTGAATTCTTCTGGTAATTATATGCCTGTTAAAAAAGAGAAATTGTTGGTGTCAAGAGAACAGTACCTTTCAGCAGGCGTTCACATAGGGCTGACTACGAAAACAGCTGATATGAAAAAGTTCATATACAAAGTCAGGCCTAACGGGCTTGCAGTACTCAACGTTGCTACGATTGACAAACGGATAGGTTATGTAGCGAACCTGCTTGCGGAAAAGAAAAACGTACTTGTTGTTTCCCGGAAAGAAAACGGCCAAGTGCCAGCAAAGAAGTTTGCAGAATTAATAGGTGTAAAATCAATAATGGGCAGGTTCATGCCAGGATCTCTTACAAACCCCACTTACAAAGAGTTCTTCGAGCCCGATATAATTGTCATAACAGACCCTCTTGCAGACAAGCAGGTCATAAAGGAAGCCGTCCAGATGCGCATCCCTATCATAGGGCTTGCTGATACATTCAACGAGACAAACTTCCTCGATATAATAATTCCATGCAACAACAAGGGCAAGAAGTCTTTAGCTCTAGTTTACTGGATTCTTGCAAAACTGATAACTGAAAAACGCAAAGAGAAATTCGAAGCCACTCTTGAAGACTTTGGTTACGAGAAATAATTATAATTAAACTAATTTAACAACTGCTCTTCTCATTTCTTCTGCTATCTGTTCTGCTCTTGTTTTAACTACTGCTTTTTCAACTTCTTCTTTTGCTTGTTCAATCTTAAGGAGTTCCAATGCATAAGGTTTTGCTATTCTTTCCAATTGGTCCGCATTAATATCAAATCTACCCAATACGGATTGTTTAGTTTTAGCAGCGCCAACAAAATCATGTCGTACAGATCCATCCACAATTTCGGATACAACATTTTCATAATAAGGAGCACGTGATTTAATTCTGTTTTTATTATATGCAAGTAAAGTTTTAACTTTTAATTGTTCAATCTCGCGGTTTCCGCCTAGAAGTTGTTCATATTCAAACATTTTTCTATTAGTTTCTTCCAATTGTTTTGCTCTTATGCGAGCTTCTTTTTCTTTTAATTTTACTTCTTGTTCACTCAACTTTCTATCTAATTCTGCTCTTTCTTCAGTGGAAAGACTATCATAATTTATAGGTCTTATAAGTGGCATGTCATGACGATCAGCATCATCAAGTTCTGCTGGTCTCTTTACTTCTCTGCGTGATCTTGCAGCTTTATAGCCTACAAATCCAAAACCTGCTGCTAATATCGTTGCTATTCCTGTAGCAACTGCATTAGCCACTTTATATTTAGTATCATTTACTTTAGTATCATTTGCAATAGAACCTTGCGATAACTTTGATGCATAAGGTCTTTCTCCTAAAGTAAAAGCTAGCCGCAGTTCTTTTCGATAAGGTTCTTCTGTACCAATAGTTCTAGTTTCTTGAATAGGAGTACCAGAAATATTATTATAAGCAACAGCAGAGTTTAGTGTAGCTGCAGCAAATAAACCAGTGGCAACTCCTAACCTTTTAACCCATCCCATATGTTATCCCTCTTGAGTAACTAATAAGCGAAAGCTTAATAAGACTTGCTGAACCACTCTGAATACTATAGTCTACGCACTAAAGATATTAAAAACTACCAGATTCTTAGGCGATGACATTACGTAAGCCTTACAAGGCCCCCTGTTTTTCTTGCACGATGAAAAACAATCTTGTAAGCCAGAAGCGAGAAGACAGCATAAGCAACAGTTATCAAAAATCCTTCTATCAAAACGGCTGAATTCATAGTTCCTGCTGAGACTAAGCTCCTTGTCGCTTCGAAGATGTTTGTGAAAGGCATAAGTTTTGATACAACTTGAACTGGCTCCGGGAATATGGAAACAGGGTAGAAGGGTGCGGAAAGCAATATGAAGGCCTGCAATGCGGACCAAGCAAGAAAGCTGTATTCTCTACCTGCTGCAATAATCATGGCGGCAAGTAGTATTGCCAATGTCAACGAAGCAAACAACGTCAAGGCTGATAAAATTAGTATATCTGATGCGTTAGTCGCTATCAATGAGAGGCCAAACATATAGTAAGATATTCCAAGCATCAACAGCATTATTCCAATGGATATGATTATTGCAAATATCATGCGTGCTGTGAGATACTCAAACTCGGTTATGCCTGTAACGAGTATTTGTTTTAAGCTGCCAGACCATGTATCGTCATTCATCTGCATGTTTACACTGCTTTGCGCAAGATAAGCAAAGTTCCAGAATATGTTGGCAACTAGAACAACAAGTCCGGCTTCTACAGCCTTATCTCGAACAAAAACAGAAAACAAGCCCCATATAATTATTGTAGTTAGTGGAAAGTAAATGAATTCTGCAATCTTCCATCTAGAATTCTTGAATACAAACATGTCGTAATAGATCAACGCAGCTATTTTGTACAATTTCATTTCTTGTCACCAAGTATTTTTACGAAATAGTCCTCGAGTGTTGGTTTCCTGCTCTCAATTTCGGTTATTTCTATGCCTTTTTCAGCAAGCATTGAGAGTGTTTCGCTTATGTTCTCATCAGCAGGCAGTTCTTTTTTCAAAATATTTCCTTTTATGACAAAACCTCTTTTCCTTAGAAACTCCTTGTTCTTCACGCTTCTGACTTTAATTATCAGGTCGTATGTGGCAAATTTTCTTAGCTTAACGGATTCAACACTTCCAATATCAATTATTCTGCCTTTGTTAATGAAAGCTATCCTGTCACATAGCTGTTCCAATTCATGCATGTAATGACTTGTCAGTATGATAGTGGTGCCAAGCTCCTTGTTTATTCTCTTTATCTCATTTCTAACCTTGATTGCAATGTCAGGATCTAAGCCCACCGTAGGCTCATCAAGAAGCAAAAGTTCAGGACTATTCAATAGTGCTTTAGCCATTATGAGCCGCATTCTTTCGCCTGTAGAGATATTGCTAAACTTGCTTTCCATAATGCGCTCTATCTCAAAGAATTTTGCCAGCTTTTTTGTTTCTGTTATTCTCTTGTTCTTTGGAATGCCATATAATCGTCCGTGAAACTCAAGTATGTCTTTTACTTTCAATGCCCAATGAAATCTTGTTTCTCCTGAAACAAAATTCATCTTTTCTGCCAATTCGCGGTTTTTTAGTGGATTCTTTCCAAAGATTTTTACATTTCCAGAGTCTGGAAATAAGATACCGATTAATATATTGAGCAATGTAGATTTTCCCGCGCCGTTGGGACCAAGAAGACCGAATATCTCACCTTCTTCTATGTCAAATGAAATATCTTTCAAGGCGAAGAAATCTTTACCCTGGTATTTGAACTTTTTAGATACATTCTCAACTTCGACAACAGACATAAAAACAACACTGAAATAATTTATAGAAAAAATTACTTCAAATTTTCTACAGCTATCTTTGTAGGCGTAGGTAATTTGTAGCTTGCTTTTTTCAGCGCGATCTGCGCGACGCCTATTGCAGCTTTATTGACACGTACTTCAATAATCTTCTGCCCTTTTCTGACCTGTGCCGCAGTGCTGATAGGCTTGCCAAAGGACATGCGCATCCCTTGCTGGAATCTGTCAGCGCCTGCGCCTGTTGCCAGTGCATTCTCACGTAACACGTGGTGCGGATATACACGAACTTTGAGGAAGAATGTGGCACCTTTGCCTATGTTCTTTTCTAGCGCCTGGACAGCAGCTATTCTGCCTGCTTCAAGGGCGTTATGTCTTATTTGAACATCCCTTTGAGAAACAAGAAAAAGGGCGTTATCATAGTCTGATTTGGTGCCAAGCTCAAATTCTGTGATCTTAGGCTTCGGAACACCCTTTACATACCCTTTCTTAGGCACCCTTGTGGATTGCCTTGTGTAAGGCCTTTCAAGTCTTCTGTAACACCGTCCAGGACGTATGGCCATAATAATCATCTCGTTTCTACAGGCTCTCCTAAGAAAGTTCTAATAGTTACAAATTGATCTCTTAAACGTCTTTGACTTTCAGCAGCTTGCTGATACCAGTCTAAATGTATTGCTTTTTCTTCTGGCAAAGCTTCTATGGCTTCATAACCAAAACCTAATTGTAAAGGTTGGTTGCTCCGTAAAATCACATGATTTCCTACTAAACTACTCTCAGTCCAAGGTAGTGGAGGGTTGTAGCCAATCAGTTTTGCATCTGTTTTAATAAGATCTGCTAAAGGCATTGCAGCTTCGCTTGTAAATCTAAGTTTGTAAACAGTATCACCCATTTTAATCCAACCATAATCTTCTGCAGATAATATTTATAAGCCTATTTGCCGAAAAAGCGCAGAAGAAGTGGAGACAGGATTACGCTCAGAAGTGTAAAAATAAGTATGGAAGTGTAAGCGCTGGGGTTAATAATTGCAGCAGTTAATGCAATTTGCGCTATGATTATCGTGTATTCTCCTTTTGGAAGCATTGCTAGAGAGATTAATTTCTTCTCCCTATTTTTGAGATTGAAAAACCCGCCGAATATGCCGTAAGCTGCCAGTTTACCAATGAGGGCTGCAACAAGCAGGAGAACTACAAGCCACAGATTAATAGAAAAAAGATCTATAGACAGTGCTGCGTAGGAAAAGAAAAGCGGAATAAAAAACCCATGGCCTATAGTTTTTATTTTCGGCACAATAGTCGATTCTGTAATCTGGAAGTTTCTCATAACTATTCCAACCAAGAAGGCTCCTGCAAGGCCTACAAGTCCGGTTTTTTCACTGATGAACGCCGCTAAAAACAGTATTACCAGCGGGATTGAAATGAATATTTGCTCGTCTTTTGCAAAACGGAACAAAGCCAATAATCTTTTTGTTATGATTGGTCCTATTGTAATTGCCGCTCCTAGAAAAATAATGAATGCTGAGAGTAAAAGTAAGATTGTTCCTTGATCGGCGGTCCCGCTGAAAACCAGAGAAAGTAAAGAAATGGCAATTATGGCGAGAAAACTCTCAACCAATTCAGAAGAAATTACGATCTTGTAAACCCTTGTTTTATATTCGCCTAAAGCTGCTATAGCGCTCATAGTAGCTGTTGGACTGCTAGCAAGTAATGCGGCGCCAACGACGCTTGCAAGCAAAGTATCGCCAAAGGTGTAGAAAGTCAGGACAAAACATACAGCGAACGACGCGAGAGAAGAAAAGATAGCGAGAAAACTGCTTGAATATATTTCACTTTTCTCTGTTTTCATATTCAGCCCGATAAGAAAGAATACAAACAAAATGCCGATACTTGCTATCTCCTGCAATGTCGCATCCGGAATTACAAGATGCAGAATTGGTCCTGCAGTAATGCCGCCAAAAATTTCACCGGCCAAAGATGCTATTTTCAATCTTTCAGCAATTTCACCGAATATCTTGGCACTTATAATGAGAATTGCCAAGCTGAGAAGAATCTCAACAGCCATATTCCTAGATTGTTTTCGGCAAAATAAATAAGCGCCGAGAGAGGGACTTTCAGGCCTTTCTTTCGTTTCTTTCCGCTGGCGCTTTCTTTCAAAGAAAGGGCCATTTGAACCCTCAAGCCCTTGCGGACACCAGCTTAATAGGTCGAGAACCTAGGTTCTCATCCCTATAACCCTCCACTCCTAATCAAAGTATTATGGAGTTTGGTCTTTCCAGGCTGGCGCGATACCAGGTTACGCGATCTCGGCACTGACTCGGCAATAGATTAGTTAAGGTATAACCTAATAAGAACTTAACTGCTTCTGAGAAAAAGAGTTAGAATTTCTCTGCATCCTCGATGAGCATATTGGGTATGTCACCATCAAGAACGGCGTATTTGAGCCTGCATTTGTTGCATATGATCACATTTTTTTTAGCTTCGTACTTTATTTTGCCCTTGCACTTCGGGCAAACAAGTATATCAAGAAAATCTTTTTTCAGCATTTTTTCACTCTCGCTTTCCATTCTAATTTAGCAGATTCAAGGAAATCTTTTGCAATGGGACTGTAAGCTGTGAATGTAGGTCCTCTGTCAAAACCTATTATAGCCACATCAACTTCTCCTTGGAAAAGTGCATAGCCACCTTGATTAGATCTTTCTAACGAATAACCATGAAGTAGAGCTTCTTCACCAATCATTTTAAACCACTCGTATCCTTTTCTGAAAGTTTTCGCTCCAGTGAGAAGTCCACGAAACATTCGTCTTATTTTTCCATCTCCCATGAGAATCGTTCTATCTTCCATTTTGTTTCAGCTTCTCGGAATATTTGTTGAAATATCTATTTATTCCTTTTTTAGCTTCGGGTAAGTCCCTTTTTCGATAATTACCCTGTCTGTTTTTGCTGCAAGCCCTTTTCTTTTTATCATTTCTTCTGCACTGAATGCTGATTTTGCCAGTGCTACCAGCTCGCCTTTCAATGAAATTATTGCTATCAGTTCATCAGGTTTTATTTCCTTTTGAACAAAGCATATGCCTCCTGAATAAAGTGGCGATCCATTGGCTATTGAATGCACGGCAGAATCTTTGATTATAATCTTTGGCAAATGTTCGACGGCTGATTCTACAGGCAATATATATTCTCGTAACTTCTCGTTTCCATTTTCTTTCCAGTCCATGTAAGCTATAGCAAGATCCTGCATTTTTACAAGATGACTTTCATCGAACCTGCCGGCGCGTGTTCTGCGCAGTTCTGTCATATGAGCTCCTCCTATTTGCTGACCGATTTGATGACATAGTGTTCTAACATACGTACCCGCCTGAGCAACAATTCTGAATGCAATATCTTTATCGTCTCTGTCCAACAATTCGAAAGAATAAACATGCCTTATACGTTCTTTCCTCGCCACTGCACTTCTTACAGGGGGTGTCTGCTTTATTTCGCCGATAAATTTTTTAATAGTTTTTTGAAAGGTGTGATCATCTACATTTCTATGAAGATGCATCACACCTACATATTCCTTGTCCAATCCCTGCAGTGCCGGTATGACTTTACATGCATTATCCAAAGTTATTGGAAGGACTCCGCTCACAGAAGGATCTAAGGTCCCAGAGTGCCCTGTGCGAGGAATTATCAAAAGTTTTTTCACTGTTGCAACAACATCATGGCTGGTAGGTCCAGGCCACTTGTCAAGAATTACAAGACCGTTTCTTATGAGTTCTTCAACACTTCTAGCTCCCGGATATCTTCCGAATTCTAGATGCGAAACTTCCTCTGATTTTACAAAGAAACCGTCTTTTTCACGCATAATAAGAACTTGTCACAAAAGTACAAAAACAGAATATTAAATCATTTATTTGGAAGGATGGAAGGAAGAAAGTGTAGATAGAGGAAAAATAATATCTTAATCAGGAAAGAGGATTATCTGCAAAGAGCACAGCTCTTTGAGATGCCAGAAACCTACGGTTTTCTGAGCAGAAAGGAGAAAAACCTTGGTTTTCTCCTTCTTTATACATAAATCTTCATCAATCTTCTCGAAGTCATCATGACGAAAAAGAACGAAAGCAAGTACCATCCAAGCCAGCCGAGTTCACTTCCTACAAATGGTGCGTTAAAGGGCAGCACGGCTGCAACGGGCGAAATCTTTACACTATTTTCAACTACTGCTGCATCAAAAACGTATTTTCCATCTTGAAGCCTGCATGGCATTTCGCATGTTTGGTCATCGAATGATACTGAGTTATCTTCAACTATAAGTGAGCCACTGTTGAATAAAATTTCTCCTTTTCCGTCTTTTATTTCTACTGTCTTCTCTCCATAAACAGCTCCTATCCAAGGCACTGAAACAAGCGTTATTATCAAAGATATAATCATTGGTTTGAAGGACATCCTCATGAGTTTCCCTTGCTCTTTCATAGTCTCTTTGAAAAGCATGTCAATTTCGCTTTTGTTCTGCGATTTTTGCTGTTCTTTCATCTTTGCATTGAGTTCCTTTATCCTTTCCCTTGATGATTTTGCATCCTGCTGGTTAATCAAAAATTTGTAGAATATATTCACTGCAATTGCTATTAAAAATGAAAATAAAATTATGTCTGCTGTAATAGAAAAGAATACCATATAGTCACTCTTTAATGAACTCCAGCTTTTTAACCCTAAAACCCTCTCCGATAGAGTGTTTTTTCTTGCATGCGCTGCATGTATACCGCAGATCTAGCTTTCTCGTAGGTTTTTCTCTTCCTTTTGGATTCTCTTTCGGGAAAGAGCCGTAGCCTGCAAGCTTGCGCAGGAAGCGCCTCTGACTTTTTGTATTCTGCATTCTGGGCCTTCTTTTTGATTCCTCAACAATATGCTCAGTGTGCTTCTTGCAGAACGGGCAATATCTTTTCTGCTTTTTCGGCATCTTCATAGTGAACACTCAGAACAAATGCATTGCGTTTCTATAGCGCAGATAATCAAGGCCTGGTAATGCAGAACTATCCTCCATTGCTATTTTAACATATTCGTCTGGATTAACTGTTTTATCAATAAATGTCCCTAATGTTATTCTATATGCAAATATTCTGAAAGGCCAAATACCGCGTGTTTGCATTACTAACTCATAAGACGCCTCAAATGTCGCATCTCCAAAAGAAATTATCTGTTCTCTTTCAGGCAATCGTTTTCTTGATAATACTAATCTTTCTCTCATATCTTATTCCTCAATTTTTTCTATAACGCCTTCCTTGAGTAACAAATCATTTAAAGACTTGGGTAAAAAGTCTGTGGAAATTATTTCATTCTCCTTGAGCTCGTAAGTCTTCATGTCAGGTCCTACAAAAGCCGGCAGGGCTTTCTTCACTTTGTAAGCCGGCATCTTCTCTTTGTGTATTTCTGAAAAGAAACTTTCGCGGAAAGCCTTTACCTGTTCGGTAAGTAAATAAAAAAGCCTTTGTTCTTCTTTCGTCAAACTTTCAGGCTGCAGTCCAGTTCTCACTGTGTAAAGAGCAAGTTCAAGTATCTTTTTTTCCCGTACCTCAAAGAATCTTCTTATGATATTTCTCACATTCTCTAGTTCATGTATATCAGCAGATGACTTTAGCTGTTCTTTTTTCTTCAAGTAGTCTCTGATGTCGGAGAGAAAGTTTTCAGGAAGCCTTTGCAATTTTTTTGACTCTTTTTCTGTTCTTTCGATGTCACGTATCTTGTCAAATGTGAGCATAAGGATTGTATAAATGGAAAGTATTAAAATTGCTAATGCATTCTGCCTTTGTGCAGTTCAAGACCATGTGCTGTCGAGAATTGCTTCTTGCAGACAAGGCAGGAGAATCCTTGGAGTTTCACGCGCTCTTTTTTCCTTAAGCCCATTGTCCTGAAAGGATAATTTACAGGATTTTTTATT
Source organism: uncultured archaeon (assembly GCA_964373755.1). Taxonomy (GTDB): domain Archaea; phylum Aenigmatarchaeota; class Aenigmatarchaeia; order GW2011-AR5; family GW2011-AR5; genus JACPDL01. Next base: position 16,345 of record CAYJVV010000001.1, read on the forward strand.
GTTATCCTTTCCGTTCTGCCCTTGCATACAATATCTGGTTGGCATATCCCAATGTCTTTGTAGTACATCGCAACATCACAGTTTGCCGGTGGTTTTGCTGCGTACTGCTGTTGATAGCGCAGCTGAGCAATAACATAATTTCTGGGAAGTGGTGGTTTGTTCTTTTCATTCGACTGAAATACCTTGTCCTCTATTTCTTCCCATTTCCAGTTCATCGTTTTCAGGAAATTTATCAGTACGAAAAGGCTTCTTTTCCTGCCGTCTTGCATCCCTGAAAGAACGAGTTTAATACATGGCGGGAAGAGTTCTTCTCCTATCTTTTTCTCCCATTGTATCCTTGGCTTTTCAGTTTCCTTTTTTTTCTCTTTTTTTCGCATAGCATGCCAGTCCATAGCAGCAAGAAATAGCGACTCGGCAGAGTTTTCCTCGGATACAAAGAATTCCGTTTCGGTCTCAATTTTTTCAGGCCTTGCGGCTGATTCTGAAAATGTCATTATGTCTTTAGAGCTTATTGGCAACGATACCAGCCAAGTCTTTTCATTAAAGCTGTAAGGAGCACGAAACATGTGTCGTACTCCCCAGTTTTTCTCTACTTCAACAAAATAAAATGGATTAAGTTTGCTTGGCGGCTCGGCCAGCGAGTTTATGAGTTCAATTGCCCCTTTTGATTTAACAAGTTCGCTCATGAGTTTTTTTGCTATTTTTTTCCTTATGTAAGCAGTCAAGATTCTGGGGGCATCTGGGTAAAGTTTTTGCAGAGGCTTGTAATCTACCTCCTTGGGGAAGCTTTCCCAAGGTAAACACAAATGGAAACCCCTTCTCCCAGAGAACTTTATACCATAATTCTTGATTCCATGCTTTCTAAACAGTTTGCAGATAAGCATTGCGGTTATTTTTGACTCTTCCAAGCTGATTTTTGAGTCTATGTCTATTATCAGGTCCCATCCAGTGCGCAGTTTTTCATAATTATCCTGACGCAATGCCATTGGGTTGCTCCAGCGTTCAACAGAGAGATGGAATGAAGTCACTCCATTTTTAGCCATCTGGAATACATCTGTAGGAAACTGAAGGATGTTAGGTCTCTTGTCGTATGAACCGTCCCAGAAAGCACCAGCAATTTCACGGTTCTTTGAGCTTTTGACTAAAAAATCAGCTACATCTTTCCTGGAGTAGTATTCAAGGATCTTTTGGCGGTTCATGCAAGAACTAAATCTCTAATGGATAAAAAATGATCAATATAGCTATTTAATCTTTCCAGAAGTGAATTGAACAATGTATGTTGATATTCGACACTCTATGGCACATCCAATAAGACCACTCTTAAGAGATGATCCGGAGTACTCTCTGGTCGGCACACAAAGACGGGGTCTCTTCGGAAGGGAAGAAGTTTACGTACATATACGAAATGGAGAGTTTTTAGGAGCTAGCGAAATAAGTTATGGATTGCTTGGTGAGAAGGGCGCCGACATCCGCCCACCTGGTTCATGTGGGTCTTCAGAAGACGGCATCAAAGAATATTTCTTAGGATTAGGTGTGCCTGAAGATAAATATAGAGCAGTGATAGAGCCTGCTGTCAAAGTTCATTTTGGAAAAAGGCGGAAAATGCATCTTCTGTTCTTATTTAGATTACTTTACTAACAATCTTGTCTGGTCTATAGAATATTTCCAGTCTCGTGGCAATTTACCTGTTCTTGCATAATACTTACCTAGTCTTCGTATCTTGGATTCGACAAGCTCAACCCCATGTATTGCTTTTGCATCAGCCTTGTTTTCTTCAAGATGCCTGTGCAGGTTTACTGCCTGTTTCATCAAGTTATACAAATCTTCAGGAACTACTTTTTTCGTTGTCTTTTCCATAATCTTCACTATGCGTAGATTGAAAACTCGAACGTCCGGAATGCCATATTGATCTCTCAATACAATTCCTATCTGGCTTGATGACTTGCCTTCTTTCGCAAGCTTAACAATCAGTTTTTCTGTTTCTTCCTTGTCGTATCCGAGCCATTCCTGGCGTATGCGCTTGATCGGTTTTTTGCTACCAGATCTGCCATGTTTTCTTGAATGCATTCTAGCCATTAAGATGACCTCTTTTCAAACTGATGAAGTTTCATTACTTTGCTTCCAGTATCCGAAATGCCTCTAATTCCATAAGTCTCATTATTCGCTCTAATTCCTCCTGGAACTGAAACATAGGTAAAATCCCGATCACAAGGAGGGCAGAAGGCAACTCCTTTATCATTGATACCTTTTCTTGGATCGCCTTTCACGTATATCAAAGGATGCTGACAACTTCTTGTATCAATAAGTGTTTTTGACATTTATCCAACTCTTTGTCTGTATCTGCCGCGTTTTTCTATTTCCTGCAAGGTTGTAATAACTGTTTTTGCCTCGTCAAAATGCTTGGTGTAGGTTTCGAGTACGATTGTCCATAGAATCTCTTTGATCAAATTATGGGTTGACTCGAGCACCTCATTTAAGACGTAAAGGTCAACAGCCTTGTCTTCAATTCTTTTGCTTTGGAAACCCAAACCAAAATCGATGAAATATACATCATTTCCTTTGGCTATCATATTGCTGGTTGTAAGATCGCCATGAATTATGTCGTACGTATGCAATTTTCCGATTGCCGTGCCAATTTGCTGTCCTATGGATTGTGCGTTATCTTGATTAATAATATCCTTGACTTTATTTCCGTCAATAAATTCAATTATCAATGAAAAATCAGATTCTTCAATAACACCTGGTACAGCGACACCTGCTCGCCTTGCAGCCCTCAGCAAATTAATTTCGGTTTTTGTACGTCTTTTCCTGATTTTTTCATCTATCTCTGGCAAGCGATATCCTTTCTTTATCCTCTCTTTTACGATGTTTCCATTATCCTTTAGCAAAACAGCTTCTGCACCTTGGGCAATCTTTTCCATGAGAAAAGTTATAGAAGAAACTTTAAATGATAAGTTTATTCAGACAGTAAGAATGTTTCATTTATTATTACCTTATCTCTACAAGAAATTCCTCTTCGCCCATCTCTTGGCGGCCGCCGGTGTAAGGCAGCATTTTTTCAAGTTTCTGCCTAAAACTTTCATCGTTTGCAGCTTTCATGATGAGGCTGTCTATGAGTTGCGGAAACATCTTGCCAAGCTTCTGCAGACGATAATTCGCCTTGATTTCAGGCCCTATAACATCCCAGAGTTCTTTGTCATATTTCATGAGAAACTTTTCGCTAATATCGTTTTTTTCTATTGCTTCAATAGCTATGTCTGCAGCAACTTTACTTGATATCATTGCATTACCAATTCCTTCGCCGCTAAGCGGGTCAATAAGACTGGCAGCATCGCCAAGAAGTAGGAAGCCGTTGCCATAGCATTTCCTGTGATAGCTCGCTATCGGAAGGCTCCATCCGCGCACCCTTTCAACGAGCTCTGCGTTCTTGAAGCGCTCTACAAAAAGCGGGTTGTTTTTTATCTCATGTATGAGTGCATCCTGAAGGTTCACGTTTTTTTCGTTTTTGTCCTTGACTATCATTCCAAGACCTACATTGGCTTCACCGTTAGGAAGTGGAAATATCCAAAAATATCCTGGGATAAGAGATTTTACAAGATGTATTTCTATTCTATCTGTCATGTCGGTTACGCCGCGATAATATGCCCTGATGGCAACTATGAAATGCTCCAGGGGGTTTTTGTTAATACCTAATTGTGTCGCAAGAACGCTGTTTGCGCCGTCTGCTGCAAGAATAATTTTTGCTCTGTGTTCCTCTTTCTCGCCTTGTTTATTTTTTCCAACAATACCTTTTACAACGCCATCTTCGACAATATAATCTGTCACATTCAGAACCCTGAATTCAACCATACTTTTTGCACACTGGAAGAGATAGTTATCAAATACCATCCTCTTGTGCACGTATCCTGGCGCAGGTTTGTCGCGGTTCTCAACATCTACATGAACCTGGGTGCCGTTAGGGCTGCTAAGCGTTATGCCATATATCTTTTGTCCAGGCAGTTGCTCATAGCCCTCATAAATGCCAAGTTCCTTCATAATTCCTGCTGCTTTCCTGCCCTGCGCATCGCCGCATATTTTATCCCTTGGAAACTCTGTCATGTCAACAAGAAGCACTGATTTGCCTGCTTTAGAAAGGTACATAGCGGCCGTGGCACCTGCCGGTCCGCCGCCTACAACTATAGCATCAAAACCTGTCATAATAGCCAAACTTTCTTAGGCAAAAATACATTTAAAAGTTAACTTAAGTGAATTTTTATACTTTTGAACTAACACGCTTAGTTCTTTACAGATATTATTATATATACTATTTACAGGAAGTATATTTTGTATATGTCAGAAAATAATAACCACATGTCTACAATACGTATCTCCAAGAAAGCAAAAAAGATGCTTGAAGCTTTCGGACGGTTTTCTGATACTTATGAGATTATAATTGTGAAATTAGCTGAACACTACAAAAACTGCAAAAAGCACAGAAAGGTGAAAAATAATGGTACGTCTTGAGAGGATAACTATGCAGGGCTTCAAGAGCTTTGCTGGCAAGGTTACAATTCCATTTCCTGCAGGCTTCAATATCGTGTGTGGACCAAACGGCACAGGTAAGTCTAACATAGTCGACGCGCTGACGTTTGTCTTGGGCACCTCGTCTGCAAGAAGCATTCGAGCACAAAAACTTCAGAATCTTATCTTCAACGGTGGCACTGACAAGAAACCAGCTGAATTTTGTGAAGTTACTCTTTATTTGGACAATTCTGACAACAAAATACCGATAAACGAAAATGAAGTCAAGGTCACGAGAAGAATAACGCGCTCCGGGATAAGCATCTACAAGCTCAACGGCCGGACAGTTACAAGGAGCAAGATACAAGATTTGCTGGCAAACGCAAACATGTCTTCTGACGGCTATAACATCATAATGCAGGGTGATGTTACCAAGATAATCGAGATGGGCCTGCAGGAAAGAAGGGAGATAATAGATGAAGTTGCTGGTATAAAGGAATTTGATGAGAAGCGTGAGAAAGCAACAAGAGAACTGGAGCGCGTCGAACTTCGTGTCAGAGAAAATATGATCGTTGTTGCTGAGAAACAGAAATATGTTCAGCGACTGAAGTCAGAAAAGGAAAATGCTGAAAAGTACGCGAATTTCAGCGAAAAACTGCAAATTTATCGCGCATCACTGCTGCACAAAAAACTAGCAGAAGCAGAAGAAAAGGCAGGAATAATAGACAAGGAAATCGATGAAAAAACTTCGCTTTTTGAAGAAAAATCTAAGATATTTACAGAATCGGAGAAAGATTTGGAAACAAAGGAAAAGTTGATGAGGAAAATAGACGAGGAAATAATGCAGAAGACAAAAAATATTGATATCCTAAGAAAAGCTGATGCTATTCGAACAGAGATACTCAGGAAGAAAGATAGGATAGACTTTAACGAGAGAGAAATATCTAGATTAAAGGAATTCGAAACGCCTGAAAGGAACATTGCGATAAAGGAGATACTTAACATGAAGTCTCCTGGAATTCATGGAACCCTTGATTCTTTAATTGGTGCTCCAAGCGAATATTCTACAGCAATCGAAGTAGCAGTAGGCAGGCATTCAAAAGACATCGTCGTTTCAGATCATGAAATAGCCACAAGCTGCATAAAGCACTTGAAAGCGAGGAAAATTGGGCGTGCTCGCTTCCTGCCGCTGGACAGGATAAGAGGAAGAGAAAAGAAGGAGTACAAAGGAAAGGAAAATATTATTGGCTATGCCATAGATTTGGTGAAATACAATAGAAAATTCTCACCTGCTGTAGAATTCGTTCTTGGCTCTACTATTGTTGTGAAAAATATAGACATTGCAAAGAAAATAAAAGGCTATCGTGTCGTGACTTTAGACGGCGATCTAGTCGAACCGTCAGGAGCTATGATAGGCGGATTCTATAGGAAAACGCACCGTGAATCTTTTGCACCCAAAATAAGGCAGCTTGAAGAAGATAGCGAGAAACTCGAAGACGAAATAAGTGCCTTGGACAAGGAATTAGGGAAATATAATTTACAGGATGAAGGAGAGACTGCAAATGTACGCGAAGACAAGGTCAAAATAGAAAAAGAAATCGAGATTGCTAGAAAGAAATGGAAAGAAATGTTCGAGGAAAAGATGATCCAGCAGAATGGCATAAGCAGGTTAAAGATCGAAAAAGCGAGAATAGAAGCTAACCTCGAAAACCTGAATATTGAAATGGAAGAGTTCAAAGATGTCAAGGATTTTGAAGAAGGATCAATTGATGTTCTGCAAGAAAAAGTGAGGTATTTTGTAACAGAGATTAACAGACTTGGCCCCGTGAATATGAAAGCAATAGAAGAGTACAAGACAATAAATGTGGAATTCGAAGAATTGAAAAAAAACCTCAATAAATTGCTTGAAGAGAAAAATGCGATAGTGAGTATAGCAGAAGACGTTGAGAAGAAAAGATATGACAAATTTATGGAAACTTTCAACGAGATAGCAGCCAAGTTCTCAACAACTTATTATGATATGGCAGGCGGTACTGGAAGATTAAGGCTTGAAGAAGAAAACAAAATTGATTCCGGGCTAATTATCGAAGCTAGTCCATCAGGGAAGAAAGTTCTGAATTTGGATAGCATGTCTGGCGGGGAAAAAACACTGACGTCTCTTGCGTTTCTTTTTGCCATCCTCCAACATTATCTGACACCATTTTACGTGCTAGATGAAGTTGATGCGGCTTTGGACAAGGCAAACACAAAGAAGATAGCAGATCTCATAAAGAAATACTCGAAAAGCGTTCAGTTCATCGTAATAAGTCACAACGACCTTACAATAGCCGAAGCAGACAAAGTTTTCGGTGTGTCAATGGAAAACGGCGTGTCAAAGGTTTTTGGAATAGAATTGCCCGTGGCGAGTGAATAGAAATGGTAGATGAAGCTAGATTGATAAGGACAATAGTATTGGGTGCGGACTGGCAGGAAGTACTAGAAAATATAATTGTCGAAGAGGACCTGAATCCTCTTGTAATAGATCTTGTAAAACTTTCGGACGCCTTCATGAATTATATGCAGGAAATAAAGAAATTTGATTTTCGCATACCAGCCAGGTTCATACTTGTAGCCGCAATACTACTGAGAATGAAGTGTGAGCTGCTTTTGGAGGAAGAGGAAGAAAAAGCAAGAAAAGAAATAGAAAAACTTCCAGAGATAAGCCTAGAGAACATACCACAACTGTCTGCACCACTTATAAGAAAACCTATAAGGAAGGTAACGCTTTCAGAGCTGATAACTGCGCTGAACAAAGCCTTGGAATTCAAGGAGAAGAAAGAAACTAAGCAGATAAGGCTTAGAAGAGCAGTTGAAACACTTATCGAGCCTGAAGAGGATGTAGAGATAAAGATCTCCACTCTGCTTGGAAAGATTTCAAAAGCTGGCGAAATAAAGTTCTCCGATCTTGTTCCAGATTGGAAAAGGAATGAAATAGTCGACACGTTCATGCCGCTTTTGTACCTCTGCATGCGCAGCAGGATTTACTGTGATCAGCCTGAAATGTTCAAGGAGATATTCATCAAAATTCGTGAGTAAGATTTTCCATGAATGAGAAAACGCAGCAAAGGCTTGCATTGCTTGAAGCGGCTCTTTTCACAACTACGGAACCCTTGAATATGGAAGATCTCCAGAAGACAACTAAGATAAGGCGAGAAGAACTAGAAAAACTGGTGAAGATATTAGAAGAAAAATATTCGTCAGCTGAGAGCGGCATAAAACTTTCAACTGTTGGCGGTTACAGGCTAATGGTTAAGGAAGCCTTTGAGGAAAAAGTTTCTCATCTCACTCCACATGCCGATCTTTCCCGTGGCTTGCTGAGAGTACTTTCAATTATAGCTTATCACGAGCCTATAAAGCAGGCAGATATTGTGAAGATAGTTGGCAACCGCGTTTATGATTATGTGAAAGAACTTGAGGGAAAAGGTCTAGTTAAGACTGAGAAAAAGTCAAGAACAAAGATCCTTTCATTAACACCACAATTCGAGGAATATTTTGGCGTGAAGAAGAAATTCCTGAAGGAAAAAATAGACGAATTTGACAATGACAAGCAGGATAAACAAGAATAATCAGTTTATTTTGCCTGAAATTTTTATTATCTCGCCAAGGACTTCCTCAGGTGCCCTGTTACCGTCAACAATATAAGTTTCTGGGAACAGGTTTTTCATCGACAAATAATTCCTTCTTATCTGCTCAAGTTTATGCTCTTCTTCAAAGAGTTCTACATGCGGTCTTGCTTTTTTCATTCTTTCCATGCAAATCTTAGGCTGCGTGTCTATAAGAATTGTAATGTGTGGTTTTCTAAAGTAGCTGTTTAACTGTTTCAATACAGGAAGTGAAACTTCAAGACTTCCAAAGGCATAGGAAGAAAGAATATACCTATCACAAATAACTAATTTGCCTTTTTTAAGAGTTGGTTCAATTTCGCTTTGCAAATGATGTGCTCTGTCTGCAGCGAAAAGCATCTGTAGCGCGAGAGGAGATGTGTTCCACTCTTTTTTTAAGCAAGATTTTATCAAACCGCCCATCAAACCTTCTGTTGGCTCTTTTGTAAGAACAGCATCTTTATTTTTGCTGATAAAATAATTCCTTAGAAGAGTAGCTTGTGTTGTTATTCCAGATCCGTCTAGACCTTCAAAAACAATGAATTTTCCTGGCATTAGCTTTACTTACGCACTTACGTATAAATAAATGAGAAAAGGTAAAAGGTTTAAAAAGAAAAATTACCTTTCAAGTCTATTCTGGAAGGTATTTGTCAAGAGTACGTGCAAGGCGTTCTTGAGCAATAGATCCTACATAATCTGTTGTTGGTTCTGCAGGTAGACACATTCCCTCGGCTGTTCTATCCACTACAGTTCTTGTATAATCTCCCAATCTTTTTGATATATGGTCAGGTACTGAAAATCTAACTCCATTTACTTCTACAAAAACTTCCATTTCGTATGTCATTTTATTACACCTCTATTTTTTATTTTTTTCTTGTTTCTTTGTCGATCCATTTTAGATAATCTGGATTTCCTTTCGCGATTGGCAATGCATTCACGCATGGCACACTGTAACTGTGGTTTTCTTTTACGATTTTTAGTATTTTTTCAACGAGATCTTTTCGTGTTTTCGCAATTACAAGACTTTCGCCATGTTGCTCAAGCTTATTATTCCACCAGTACATGGACTCTATCTCGGGAATGATGTTGATACATGCTACAAGCCTTTCGTGCAGCAGGATAGAGCCAATTTTGCGAGCTTCTTTCACATTTTTTGTTGTTATGTAAACTGCCACGTGCATGGTTTTACATATTGGTAGTTCTGTTTTAAATGTTTATTGAGAAAACTATCGTATACACTACAGTGTATTCATGAGAATTAAGTAATTTAATGAAACTTAAAAAGTCTTCATTGCAAAATTATATTTGGTATTTATGGCTTATGTCAGATACAAACTTCCTGAAGAAACACACAAGATGCTAAGAAAAGTCTGCAAAAAACTTGGTATGAAAGAATCAGAGATATCAAGGATAGCGTTAATAGAGTATCTAAAGTCTTTAGGTCTGCTTTCTGAAAAAGTCAAAAGAATGAAGTTTATACGCTGGGGAAAATAATCAAACCAGGCTCTTTTTCATGAGATACCTGTGGTATCCGATCCCATGATAATCCTGCTCTAGCTTCTGTATTTTGAATCCGTGCTTTGAATACAGATTTACAGTTGCGTGATTCAGCGGGTCAACGGTAGCAAAGACCGTTTGAACAGATTTGTTTTTTAACAAGTCTAAGAATTTACTTATCAACACAGAACCTATACCCTTTTTCCTCAGCGATTCTTCAACGCACATGCTGAGAAGCCAGCCTTCTTTTTTCTGCTGTTTTATTGCTCCAAGAAGATAGCCGATTATGTCTTTATTAGCGTCTCTGCAAACAAGGAACGTGTCGCCAAATAGCTCAGCAGATTGCCTGAAGAAATAGCGAGGATAGCCGTCGATGCCGAATATCTCTCTTTCAAGCTTGCAGAGTTTTTCTATATCATGCTTGAGCCTTTTCATGTCCAGTGATTCGATAACAATTTCTTCTTTTTGCATTTTTACACTTATACGCATACAAATAAAAGAGTTAATGATACCAAGTTATTCGAGTGCTAAAAATGAAAGTAATAATTGTTATCCCTGCTTACAATGAAGAGAAAACTGTCGGTAGTGTCGTTTCAACGGCGAAGATATTTGGAAAAGTAATTGTAATCAATGATGTAAGTCGTGATAATACTGCCAAAATTGTGGCTAAAATTTGCCAAAAAGATAAGAGAGTGAAATTAATAAGTCGCAAGTCTTCTCCTGGTGTGGGCCGGGCTTTGCGTGAAG
>CAYJVV010000002.1:0-11226 GCA_964373755.1 uncultured archaeon
CCTTGTCATATACAGTGAGTCAATTTGCTGCATTCATGTCTCCGGCCTGTGATGCTATTGCATTCTCAGTAATCTGAAGGAAAGGGGTTGATTCTCCTCCATTACCTGCTGTGCCACCACCTGGTGTTGGAGTTGGCTGAGCAACAAGTCCTGCACCTGTACCAGCTAGAGAAGCTCCTGTTAATACTACAGCACCTTGACTTACTGAACCACCGCTTGCAAATAACCCACTCAGTGCGCCTGCTATTGCAGCTGAGAAGACTATAGTTGCAACAGCAACAACCATTAGTGCAAGGCCAATAATCCTCATCCAGTTTGTGCTGCAGATGGGGCCTTTCTTGCCGCCTGGGATTTCAACATCTGGGCTGCAGTCTTTTGGAATAATGCATGTCTTGAAGAATCCTTGGTCAACTTCACACCCGGCGTTGTACTGAAAGCGGCATTCATACTGAACACCATTGCATGTGTTCGAGAATTTTGTGACGGTTCCTGTGATTGTCAATTGAGTGCCTGTTGGTACAAGCTTCGGATTTATGTCTGCTTCCAAAGTCACTCTGCTGACTTCTGAACAAATAACATCATTTGCAGGTTTTCTTGGTGCAGTATCAGTTACGTCAGCAGGATCAGGCAGGGAACCACGCGTGCCCGGAACAGAAGCCGTGTTAAAGCCCTGCAGGCCTGTTGTGCCTTGCTGATTATTCTGTTGATTATTTACATTAAATGCCACGCCGAAACGCTGGCAGAGACACCACTCGTTGGCATTGCAGCCAAACTGCAGGCCCTTCCCAATGCTAAATGTCTGGCCTCCTACACCAACGCCTACATTGCTTCCTGCACCAGATATGGCTGATGTAGCAAGAGCAATCTCTTGTGTCGAACAGATGCCAATAGGAACAGAACCTCCTATGTTGCCTCCAGCGCCTCTGCTTACGCTGGTTCTTGCGAAGCACTGGTCGTTGCATGTTTGTCCGCTGCCTGTGCCTGTTGCTTGTTGTCTATTTACATTAATAGAATTACCAGAGACTGGAGCTGAAAATCCTTGACCGTTATAAAATTGAGAAATCTGAATAAGCCCGTTCCCACACTCATTCAAATTTGTGTATTCCTGATCTAAAGCAGGTGGCTCTGGCCAATTTTGTGATCTGAAAGAACCCGCTTGAATTTGCTGAGAAATCTTGCCAGTGGCGCCACATGGTGCTATATAATTACCGGCATTATCTTTTGATACACGACATTGGAAGTTTACATTGTTTGCTGATACAGGACCTACTACGCAAATTTCATGCTGCCTGTCAGGTTGCGCATCAGCAACGCCGAATCTTGCGAACGGCTGTGGGAGTATGGAAATTACAAGAATAAAGGAAATAAATACAGCTATGAATTTGAGCTCTTTGTGCTTCATGGACTCTCTGATTTATTATGAAGTTTCCCGTTTATTAAGATTAAGTTGAAGATCTTAGCTTTACAGAATAGAATTAAATCATGACTGCTTCTTTGATATTCTTGAAATGTGGATCTCCTGTCAATACTTTAGCGCCAATTTTCCTTGCTGATGCTAGTATAAATGCGTCTGAAAGTCCGAAATCTCTTTTTCCTTTACGCATTTCTGCGTGCAAATTGCCTGCACTTTTGGAAAATTCAGGATCATTTATATCCACTATTTTTGACAAAGCTATAAGTGCATTGAAGGCGATATTTGGATTTTTCTCTTCCCTGATAGTTTTACTGATCACTTCTGCTAAAATTATACTATTGATATAAATCTCATTGCGATCATTTTCTACAATTTCTTTTACTTTTTCGCCATGTGGACTGGAAATTAAATATTCAATCCAAGCCCATGTATCAACTACGTATTTGATCTGAATCACCTTAGTCGAAATCACTGAACTTTTCATGCTTGTGCGACTTCATGCCTTTTAGTACCCCGAAATAGCTTTTTTTAACTTTTTCTACTTCTATTTTCACGAGTTCGCCTTCCCTTATGTTTTCTTCCTTGACTATCTCTCTTGGAATTCTTACTACTATCGAGCCTCCAATAGCCCTTGCTTTTACTATAGCATTAGCTTTCATATTATATCACCTGTTATATAAAATATAATATAACGTTATATATTTAAATTTATCGGTCGCCATGATTTGTGAGGTAAAGAACCTTATCTAATCTTCATGCCGTTTTGCAGTTTCTTTCCTGGCGATATAAGCGTGCCATCGTCTGCGGCAAGCAGCATGCCCTCGCTCTTTTCTCCACGCAGCACAACAGGTTCAAGGTTTGCAAGCACAACTACTTGTTTTCCAAGGAGTTCTTCTTTCTTGTAGATGCCTTTTAGCCCTGCGACAAGCTGGCGCTGCTCGCTGCCTAAATCAACTTTGAGCAGGAAAAGTTTATTAGCGTCAGGATGATCTTTCACATCTACTATTGTGGCAATACGAAGGTCTAGTCTCTTGAAGTCTTCAAGCTTCACATAATCACTCCTTTGATTATTTTCTATTTTATTCTTTTCCTGGCTTATCTTCGAATATTTTGTTCGGTAATTTTTTGCAGCTTCTAGTTCTTTATCTTCTATTTTCTTGAAAAGGATTAAAGCGCGAATCTTTGTGCCAGGCTTAATGACAAATTTTGTGCTGTCTTTCCAGTTTGTGATTTTAGTCCCTAAGCAATTTAGCGCCTTTGTGCTTGATCCTGGTATGTATGGTTGAAGTAGTAAAGAAATTGTCCTAAGCGCATTGATTGTTACATATACTGTTGTTGCTGTATCTTTTTTGCTTTTGAAAGCCCACGGTTCCTTTTCCTGGAAATATTTGTTTATGAATGCAGCTAAACTCAAAACACTTCTCAGCGCTTCGCGAAGTTTAACATTATCCACATCTTTTTCAACTGACTTCACAGTTTCATTGATCTTTTTGATGACTTCTTTCTCTTTCTTACCAAGCTTTCCTGGTTTAGGGAGTTTGCCACCGTAATTTTTTTCCACGAAATGCGTTGCGCGATGCAAAAGATTGCCGTAGTTGCCGATGAGCTCGCTGTTTATTCTGTAGCGAAAATCGTCCCAGTCAAAATTGCTGTCCTTGCTTTCCGGTAAAAGCAAAGATAGGTAGAATCTCCAGTAGTCAACAGGGAATAAGTCAAGGGCTTCGTCGCTGAAAAGCCCGACGCCCTTGCTAGTAGAGAATTTCTGGCCTTCCCAGTTCAGGTATTCGTAGCCCGCAACATAGTAAGGCAGGGTATATTTCTTTGAAGCAATTAATATAGACGGCCAGAAGACCGTGTGGAAGGGGATATTGTCCTTGCCAATGAAATGGTAGACCTTAGCATCAGGAGACCACCATTTCTTCCAGTTCTTTACTTTTTTCTGCTGCTCTGCTTCTTTTGTGATAGAAACATAACCTATAGGTGCATCGAACCACACATAAAAGACAAGATGTTCATAGCCTTTGTACGGCACGCCTATACCCCATTTCAAGTTACGTGTTATGCATCTAGGTTTCAGGCCCTCTTTGAGCCAGCCCAATGCAAAGTTCCTCACATTATCTGGCCAGTGCTTGTTTGACACGATCCATTTCTTCAGCTGCGGCTGAAGTTTTGATAAATCAAGAAAGAGGTGTTTTTCCTCCTTGAACTCGATATTATTTTTGCCGCATATGGTGCAGCGTGGTTTTATAAGATCTGTTGGATCGAGAAGCGTGCTGCATTTCTCGCACTGGTCACCGCGCGCAGAATCGTAGCTGCATTTTGGGCATACGCCTGTAACAAATCTGTCAGGCAGAAATCTTGCATCATTCTTGCAGAAAGGCAGAACTAGTGTCTGTTCTTTTATATATCCATTCTTCTTGATAGCCAGGAAAACATCTTTGGTAATATCATGATGAATTGGTGAAGAAGTTCGGCCAAAAAAATTAAAATCAAAATTCCATTTTTCGTATCTTGCCTTTTGCAATTTGTAATATTTGTCACTGTACTCACTAGGAGAAAGGCCTTCCTCAAGTGCAGCTACTTCAGTAGGCGTGCCATGCTCATCAGTGCCACACACATATATGTTCTCTATACCTCTTAGGTCAAGAAAGCGATGAAATATGTCAGAAGGCAGAAAAGATCCTATGAGATTTCCAAGATGCTTGACGCCATTAACATAAGGCAAAGCAGATGTTATAGTAGCTTTGAAATTTACCACCTCAAAGAATATGATAAGTAAATGTTAAATTCTTTAATAGACACCCGGAATATTACGATTTAATAGTCGGTTTCTATGACTTCCGTTTAATGCTTTCGGGCATTCAGAAACAGCTATTTGCCCTTATTGCCCTTATTATACGAGTATTCTTTTTTGCCTTTCTTGATAACCATGAAATATACTGCACCGGCAACAACTGCTAGCGCGACAATTATTGTTGTAAGGGCTGTAGCATCTATACCACCTGCTGCTGGTGTCTGTGATGTCTGGTTCGTTTGCTGTTCCTGCTGTGACTGATTTTGCTGTTGCTGTTCTTGTTGTGCCTGTTCAGCCTGGCCTTCAGGAGTTTTCTCAGCGCTGATTGCAAATAAACTCAATCCAGGCAGCGCTGCAGAATAATACACATAAGTGTCATCAGAACTCAGCTTTGTTGTATCCATTTTTTGCCAGGCATTGGTATATCTGTACAGCGAAACCTTGCTCTCATCTATCTTGTTGCCTGTGATCCATGATTTTTCCAGCCGGAATTCCAGTTTTCCGCTTGCTATATTTTCGTCAGAAACATTGGTCTTGGTAATGCTGATATAATGTGAAATAGTTCCTGGTGCAACTGGTATGCCAAGAGGCAGCTTTGATTTCTCTATAACAACAGTTATGCTCCTTGCTATACCCTTGACTGTTATTTCAATTTTTCTTACACTTGTTTCTCCTGCGTCTAGATCAACAATTTCAGTAGCACCACCAGAGATGACAGGTATGCTCACTGTGGCCTTGCCTGTGCTGTAAGCCTTTGTTGTTTTGATTGTTGCCCCTCCTCCTGCTGCACTGCTGCCTCCACCGCCCGCGCTAGAGGAAGAGCTGCTGCTTGAAGTGCATGTGCTGTTGCCCGTTACAGCAACAGTAGCAGCGTTTGTTGTGTCGCCAATATCCACTCCTATTGTCCCGCTTGTCATGCATGTCGTATGTGCAATCGTGATTGCAATAGTTTTGGTGCTGCTTGCGCTGATAGTTGTGCCTGACGATGTCAAAGGATCACCTGCATTCCTTGTCAGCCCCGAAGGAAGATTGATTGTGTATGATGTAGTAATATCGCTTGATTGCGTATTTTGAATATTTACTGTAAGCGAGAACGTATTTCCTTGAGTAACGCTAGCAGTAGAAGGCGTTGCACTGATCGTCAAATCGGCAGGAGAGATGAACTCGATTGGTGTGGCCGTTGAAGTCACAGAGCCGTCGCTTGTGGTACCTTGAGCATAATAACTGTAAGTTCCTGTAGTACCAGCTGTTACTGTAAATGATTTTGCTGTGCCGGCTGAAAATCCGCTGTACTGGCCGCTTGCAGGATCGTTAACAGTAAGAGAAGGTGTGGAAACAATGGCAAGGGTGTTAACAGTGCAAGAGCTTCCTGTCGTAGTCACTGTTATGGCAACGCTTGTCCCTGTTGTTGCGCGGGAAATGGATGTTGTTGTAGAAACATCTGAAAGACACTGAACTGCAAAAGCAGGCGTTGATAGCATAGCTGCAGCTATGAGTGCAAAGACAAGCATAACTGGTATATTGTTTCTCTCGGCTTTCTGCATATTCATTTTTCACTTTTCCTTTTTTTTCTTTTCCAAAGGTCTTTTCTTTCTTTTGAAGAAAGAAAAGCCTTTTAGAAGCATGAACCAGTTGAAGGGCAGGCAACAGAGATGCTGCCTACATATATATCTTCTGGATTGCCGCCTGTTGATATCTTTGCCTTTATTTCATTAGGCGATCCTGTTTTCCAGCCGCCTACGCGGGTCACATTGAAAACCGCACAACCACTAGGTCCTGTTAATACAGATGTAACATTTGCTCCAGTAAAAGGATCGGATAATTCAAGCTTCACGATTGTAGGAGGACCAGAAAATGAGAAACTTCTTGTTGTCAGGTTTGTAACGTTAGCACCTATAAGACCAGTTTGTGGCTTTGCAAATGTCTCTGCGCAAGCGCGGACTGTTATATTTGCATAAACAGTTGTTGTATTGCTTGGATTCGCAAGATATGTGTTGAACATCGTGTTAGGCGTTGAAAAGAGCAATTGCACCAGTGTTGCATTAACAGTGCGGTTTCCATCAACGCTCAGTGTATCAAATGTCAATTGTCTGGATGAAGGTTCATTAGGGCCGAACTTGGCTGTCCAGTTTCCATAGACAGGCAAGAAGCCGTCTGAATCGGCTTGTGTTGTATTGAAGTTGTTATCATTATCTATAGCAAGCTCTGTGAACTGCCCTCCTGGTATCTCTAAAATTCTGCCAGGTGGGTTTTCAGTTGCATTTCTCAATATTATTGTGTGCGTTCTAGTTATTGTGTCGCTTATTAGAGGGCCAAGCAGTGATTCATTCCATGTGCCAGCATAAATGAATTTTTCTGCTCCTACAACATTTGCATCTGTAAATTCAGTTGTGTTTCTTGTTAGATTAACTATACGATAAGGCAGTGTAGTGGCTCCGGTTACAATGCCGCCGCTTGTTACAAATGACTTTATTTCTATAGGTATGCCCTGCGAGAATTCTGCGATATCTGTATCGCCAGAATCGCTAAGGTTCCAGATTACGCTGAAACTTCCGCTGCGTGATACATTAAGGCGTAGGAATGCAATGCCGTTTGAATCTGTGGCTGCTCCAGTTCTTGTGAAATCGCTTGCAGGCAAGAGTTCTGTAAAGCCAAAGCCTCCTCTCCCGCCGCCAAAGTCTTCCTGAACTATCAGCTGTGAAACATCTGTGAATACGTTGTTTTTCGGGGTGTTTCCTTGCTTAACAATAATTGGTATGGTTGCAATTGTATTTATCGCATGCTGGCCGCCGTAGCCTGCGCCGAAACCAGTGCCATTAATTGTAGTGTTAATTATTTTTACAAATCCGCATTCAGGAGAAGCTACATAGTATAATCCTGACAAACCTGCAGACGCAAGTGATCTATTGGAAGTTGTTGCCACAGCAATCTTACCGCTGTTGTTTACAACAAGCACATTATAGACGCCAGATGTTGCATTATCGATGAGAAATACTGATGTATTTAATAAACTTGAATAAACTATTTCCTGTGAAGACATACCAAATCGTGTTGTATTGAAACTTATTCTTGCACATACACGCCCAGATTTAGAATACGTGCCGTTGAAAGTCAAGTTAAGTGTAGACAGGTCTGTTTTGAATTGCGTGCGGAAATTGCTTATATTTGTTGCATCATTAATGTTTGCTTCAACGCTGTAATTTGTCATGAAAATGCCTTCTGTGTCGGGTACAGACACAGAAACCCTTGATGCTGTGGCAAATGTTATGACATCTGTCGTCTCTGTAAGATAGTTGTTGACTTTAATAGTTACCATGTTGTCTCCTTTCCTCACTGTTGAAGAGATGTTCAACCTGACGTCCCACCGTTCGAAGCCGTTGAAATCCGTGTTGTTTCTCGGATCGCTCCAGCCGTCAGAAATCTTGCTATAATTATCTACTGCAGCATCTACAAGGGAGCCTTCCCATGGCAATCCTATTTGTGCAGTGAAGTTTGTGACATTTGTTCTTGCCATTATCCTGTATGTTGCATTGCCACCTAATGTTAGTGTTGATGGTGGTCCTGATGAGAAATCAAGGAATGCGTCAAAAGCTACAACCATGAAACCACCAAAGCTGGTATCACATAAAGGTGTTGAAGTTGTATTGTCGCAGACTTGTATACGCAGATCATTGAAGCCGCTGGACCATTTTCCGCCCAAGCTAGTGAAATTGCTAGGGAAAAGAGTGAATGTTACACTGCCATTAACAAGCGTGTACAGTGTCGTAGGCCCAGGAATTGCCTTATGACCTTTGCTTGGATCAAAGCTTTCAAGTTTTACTATGCTTACAGTGCCTGTCTGCGTACTGCTACCTGTATTGAGATTTCTTATGCCGCTTATTGTTATGTTTAATCCTGCTGTAGGTGCTACAAAAAATCCGCCGCCGCTTGTTGAACCTATTGCTTGTATCTGCGGAAAGTAAGAAAGTTGGCGACATTCAAATCCAGCTGGCAGTGAATCTGATTTGCCATCTGTTGTTGTTATGTTAATCAACATGAAGTAAAAGCCTGTGAACTGCCCGCTAAAACTAATCGTGATATTTCCAAAACCACTGCTGTCTGTTGATGCTGAAGATGAGATTGATAGTTGACTGAGAACACTTTTCCCTGTCAGCTCCTCGCGGGCTTCTTGTATTGAATTGAAGACAACATTCTTTGCTGCCTGCTGTGTGCGCACATCAAATATCCTTGCTGAGAAATTTTGCAGGCCGCTGCACCTGAACGTCCCGCCACTACTACCAAAACCTCCTTCGCTATCGCCGGCGCCTGTACCAAAGCCGCCGCCAAAACTGCTAGGGAACGCGAAGCCCTCTACATAGCGCGCGAAGTAAAATGAAGTACCACGGAATACAGATCCTGCAACCGATGCCTGAAACTCTATTTGAAATGGTCCTGTCTTGTTTTCAGGCAGTTTGAGCTTGATTCTAGGATTAGTGCTAGCAGTGCCACTTGTGTATTCGATCACTTGTATACTGGTTATTTCGCTCTGACCACCGCCTGTGAAATCCATAGGAGAAATTTTTGTAACATTGAAATTAGTTATGTTTGCGCCATTGACAGCTGTGCCGTTTGACGAAAGGTTTCTAACAGACAACTCAAATGTAGCATTATCGCCTGGCATTAGGAATGTAAGGAACTCCGTACCGCCCCCTAGAGAGGATACAGGACTGGGTTTCAATATGTAACTTTGAACTGCGAAATAGCCTGTGGCAAGAACGCTTAGATTGTTTGTTTGGTTTGAACCAACTGAAACATTGACAGTAAGCGCGTATATGCCATCAGTATCAGGGGCTGTAAATCTTAACTTGCAGACTGTCTGCCCTAAGAAGAGATGTGTTGTTTTTGTGAGTGTTGGGTTTGAAACCAAGCTGCCGTTAAGGACATTTTTCAATTCTGTAACCCTTATGGCGGTGCAATTGACATCTGCTCCGCTATTGGTTGTCGTACTGCCGTTTAGGAGTATATCATTGCTCAAGTTATAAACAAGGGCGCTGAATTCCACATTTCCATTTCTTTGAAAAGCTGATTGGGAACCAAAATCGAAGAAAAAGTCTTTGATGGTATCCAGTTTTCCTTCAAGTTGTTGAACAAATGCAGATGAAGTAGATCTATAAATCTTGCCGGAGACATTGGCAACAATCTCAATATCATATTCGCCTGACGATGTGGCGCTTGTGAATGTTCCGTTGTATGAGCCGTTTACTTCACGTGAGTGTGTAAGATTCATCCTCACCACAGTGCCGTTAGGGAAGGTTATAGTTGCAGTAACATTCGCATTGATTATGGCGTTGTTCTCGTCTCTGATGCGCCCCACAATATTAATTGCCTCTCCCTGACCGAATGTGCTGGTTGTTGAGTTTGACGTGTCTTCAATGCCAGCGACAACTACAACATTTGACTTGACAAGAAAGATAGTTGATCCAATACCTTCATCAAAGATGATAACATATCTACCATCTGCGTTTGTAGGCACTGTTATGTTGTAAATTATACTTGGCGTGTTTACACCGTTAGTAATATTTTTTATAGTCCAGCCAGTGGAAACAAGACCGTTTGGATTAAATATTGATAAATTAGGTTCTGTATTTGAACGACCAGAAAAAGATATGTTAAGTTCGAAATACGACCCATTTATGAAAGGAGGCCTTCTGCTTGTGAAGTTGAATGTTGCATTTGCAAGGCTGCCAACACGTATTTCTATGTTTTCCCTTATCACAGTACCGTTTGTTAGTGTAACATTAATACTGAGATTGTACCTGCCTGTTGTGTTTGAGGATGTTACATTGAATTCATAATATCCTAGTCCCCAGATGCCTGAACTGTTTGGGAAAACTGTGAAGTTTGAATTCCCCAAATAGCCTGTGGCGTTTGTATAATTTATGCCAGAATTATTGTCGTGTCGAATATAGCCTCGTATACTGAGATTGGTGCCGTTTAATGTGTATAGCCTTGCGTCTGCATCAACATAGTCTGCAAAAGAGATAGAAACGAATAACAAAATTGAAATAAATGCCAACGTATAGCTCCTGCTCATGAAATTCCTGATTTAACATGGTCGAAGGTAGTATATAAAATATTATGGTTTGTTTAATTGCGTCATTTCAGGCGGGAGGCATGGCTTCTTGCTGACGCAATTGATTTGCATTACTTAAGCATAAAACTAGCAATGCGTTTTTTTGCCTTTTCTCGCTTCTTCTGGTGATCGCGCAGAAATTTTTCCACCTTTTTTGCCAAGTAGGTTTTTACATCGCCCGAACGTAATGAGCCAGAGCGGTAGCCGGCAAATATTTCTTTGATCTTCTTGTCGCTTTCCTCGAACAGTGAAAACAAATACTGGCAGGCAACATCGATTTCTGGATTGCCGCCGTGCTTCCTGTGCTCTTCCAGCGTGGCGCCGCCTCCCGAGAAAGCGCGCATGATTTTTTTCCTTGCCTCTTCAGGCTTATCTGTAAGGAATATGCATGTTTCTGGCTTGCTGCCAGACATCTTCCCGCCCTGAAGGCCAGGAAGGAATTTGTGATAAGTCGATGATGGCTTTGTCATGCCAATCTTTTCTGCAAGATCTCTTGACAATCTCATATAAGGGTCCTGATCGACGCCTATTGGTACTACTGTAGGTCTTGACCCGCCAAAATCGTCTAGCTGAGGCAAGAGTATATGAGCGCTCTGAACCATGCTATAAAAAATTGCTCCTGGATTTGTTTCATTGGTGAAGCCGAAGATTGCTTTTATTGTCGAGAAAGTTGTCTTTGCAGAAAGTTTTACAGCCAGCTCATAAATCCGCGGCTCTTTTGTCGAAATGAAAATATGTGTTTTGCTTTTCTTGAAGCCCAGCGCAATGATATCAGGCAGCACATGTTCGTAAGCATTGCTTGTAGCTTTCTCCAAGCTCTCGGCTTTGCGGAACACATATGTCTCGTCGTTGCTTATAGGAATGAAAACTTCCGCACCACGTGACTGGAAGAAAAGCGCCTGTTTG
>CAYJVV010000002.1:11236-25764 GCA_964373755.1 uncultured archaeon
TGAGAAATAGAATATTACCAAGATGAAGAGGGCCCGAAGGATTGGAACCTGTCAAAACAGCGAAACGTTTTTTGCTTTTGATCGCATTGAATATCTGCTGAAAGTCGCGGTGGGCAAAAACAATTCTTCTCCGATATATCAAAGGCAGCTTATCCATCTTCTTGAGATAGCTGTCTATATCTTCTATGCCAAATTCTTTCATGGCCTCTTCGTAGTTCATTTCGCCTTTTACCTCGCTTACATTTATTTCGGCCATTACATATCAACTTTTTTATTTTATTCTATTCAGTCCATTTAAGATTACTGTCTGTTTGTTTCCGATGCATTATGATAATTTTTCTAGCTTCCAGAGCAGCAAAAACCAACAGCGATACCACAATTATGCCTGCCCATTCCATAATCGTTAAAGGCACTGTATCGAATATCGGGTTTAGGAAAGGAACATAAAGAACAGCAAGCTGCAATGCAAAAGATATGAGAATTGCAATAAGCAGCTTTTTGTTTGTGAATATCCCGATCTTGTGAAGCGGCAGGTGACTTCTAACGCTCAATGCTATGAATAATTCTGTAATTACTATTGTAGTGAACGCGACTGCACGGGCTTTTTCCAAGCCTTCAGTAGAAAATTCTATGTAAAACTGCAGAAGCGTTGCCACAGCCATGAGCAAACTTGCGAAGATGATAAGATTCATGGATTCCCTGTTCATGACTTTTTCCTTCGGGTTCCTTGGTTTTCTTTTCATTACGTCTTTTTCTATTGGTTCCAGACCCAAAGCTAATGCTGGGAGTGTATCTGTGACAAGGTTCACCCATAATAATTGTAATGGCAGCAATGGCAAGACAAAAAGACCTGCGGAATCTTTGAAAAGAAGGATGGCTAGAAGCATTATCAAAACTTCACCTATGTTTGCAGCGAGCAAATAATCAATGAATTTCTTTATGTTATCAAATATGCCGCGACCTTCCTCTACGGCGGCAACAATGCTGGCAAAATTATCGTCTGTCAGAACCATGGAACTTGCTTCCTTTGTAACATCTGTACCAGTTATGCCCATCGCTATTCCAATATCTGCTTTCTTCAGTGCAGGGGCATCATTTACTCCATCGCCAGTCATCGCGACAATATGCCCTTTCTTTTTCAGCGCTTCTGTGATGCGCACCTTGTGCTCTGGAGAAACACGGGCATAGACAGCCACATCATCGACGATTTTGATATATTCTGCATCGTTAAGTTTGTCGAGTTCAAAACCCGTAAGAACTTTTCTGTCTTTGAGCATGTCAAGCTCGTTGGCAACCGCTATTGCTGTTTCTTTGTGATCACCTGTGATCATCACGACCTTGATGCCAGCCTGATCACATTTTTTCAAGGCATCCTTCACTTCAGCTCTAGGCGGATCGATCATCGCCTCCATTCCTACAAAGATGAGATCTTTCTCAACAACTCCCTTCTCATCCCTGACGATTTTTGTAGCAAATCCAAGCACGCGGAGCGCTTGTTTTGCAAACTGCTCATTAACGCTCAGTATGCGCTTCTTGTCCTCCTCAGTGAGCCTTTCCACTTTTCCTTGATGGTAGAAGCCGTTGCACCTTTTTAGAACTTCTTCAACTGCACCTTTTGTATACATAACATCGCCCCTGTCAGTCTTGCATACAACAGACATCATCTTTCTTGCTGAATCAAATGGCACTTCTGCAATTCTTTTGTAAGTGCCGCGCAAATCTGGAATCTTCGCTTTTTTTGCAGAAACGATAAGCGCAGCTTCCGTTGGATCGCCAATAACTTCTTTCTCGATCTTTGCATCGTTGCAGAGTGCGCCAACAACAAGCAGGCGTTTTAAGTCTTCGCTAATGTTTATTTCTTTCTCAGATTTCATGAATTTCCCTGTCGGTTCATAGCCTTGACCTGTAACATCAATAATCTCGTCATTCATGTAGAGTTTCCTGACAGTCATCTGATTCATCGTAAGAGTTCCTGTCTTATCGCTTGCAATGACAGTTGTTGATCCCAATGTCTCGACAGATGATAATTTCCTGACAATAACGTTTCTTTTTGCCATGCGTAGAAGCCCGACAGCCAGTGTTATTGTCACGACGGCTGGCAAGCCTTCAGGTATTGCTGCAACAGCAAGAGACACAGATGTAAGGAACATATCAATGATATTTTTCCCTTGCAGAATGCCGAGAGCAAAAATTACTACGCATATGCCGAGTATTACGGAGCTCAGCTGTTTGCCAAAGACTTCGAGCTTTTGTTTCAAAGGGGTTTTTACTTCCTCTTCTTGCTGAAGAATATTCGCAATCTTACCAAATTCTGTGCGCATGCCTGTTTCAGTTACAGCAGCTGTGCAATGACCGTATACAACTGATGTTCCTGAGAAAAGCATATTACGTCTTTCAGCAACAGGCGAGTCCTTATTTAGAACATCAATAGATTTCGAGACAGGAACGCTTTCGCCTGTAAGAACTGATTCATCAACCTTCAAATTGAATTCTTCTAGTATGCGACAGTCAGCAGGAACTTTGTCGCCAACGTTCAGAATTATGATGTCTCCGGGCACAATTTCTTTTGAATCAATAATTTCTGTTTTGCCATCCCTCAAAACTTGTGTTTTTTTAGCTGAAATTTTTTTCAGCGCCTCCAGCGCATTTTCAGCACGCCTTTCTTGAACGAAACCCAATATTGCATTCAGAATAATAACTATTATTATCACAAAAGCGTCCAAGAATTCGCGAAGGACTGATGAAATCAGAGCAGCTGCTATAAGGATTATTACAAGCACATCCTTGAACTGATTTAGAAAGAGCATCCATGATGGTGTTTTTTTCTTTTCCTGAAGCTCATTGAAACCGTATTTTTGCAGCCTTGCTTTTGCTTCAGTTTCTCGTAAACCTTTTGCATTCGTCTCAAGAGCCTTCAAAGCGTCGCTTGCGCTCATTTTGTACCATTCGCGCATCTATGCACCTAACTAAAACTATGGTTGGAGAAAGGATAAAAGCAGGGACAGAAGAAAAACCCACTAAATAAAGACAATAAATCAGGACTAAGATTATCCGAAAGCAGAACCTATGCCTTCCATGGAAGCTGCCATGTCTTCAACTGTTCTGCTTACATTCCCTGCGATTTCTTCGGCTTGTTGATTTGTTGTTACTTTTTCTTGGGTTTGGACAGAAGTCTCTACAGGAAGTTGATTCTGTTGCGGCATCAAGAAATAGAAGGCAAGAATGATGGCAACTACAAGTATTATAGTCAAGTAAGCAGCTACGGAGTTTTTTATTTCGTCTTCTCTGGCCATAAAATCACTACGTTGTCTTCCTTATAACTTTCAGATTTTCAGCAATAATGTTTGCAAGCTCTTTGATTGCATCGAATTCAGGTTTTAGAGTTTTCAGATATCCGGGATCATTAATGTTAGCAATTATTTTGCTGCGCAAAACGTCTATCTTAACTATTCCATTATTGATTAGCTCAAGTACTGCTTCATATTTCTCTGCGCTTTCTATATCGCCTGTTGACCTGTAGTATTGCGCGATCTTATATACATCAGATGCAGCCAGTGTACCTTTTGACTTAATCGATTCCAGATACTGAATAACTGAATTGATGGTCTCACGCGTCAGAGGAGCTTCAGCAGTGCCAGTCGAATACACCTGTAAAGTGCCTGTTTTTGAAACTGTATTCCCAACAAGGTCTATAGCTTCAACACGATACTTCCAAACTCCTACATCGATATCTATCAGATTAATGAAAAAATCGCAATATACCCATTGACATGCGTTTACTAGTTTGTAGTCTGAATCCCCTGGCCTTGCAACATACATTCTTATTCTTGATTCTTCGTTTGTTGTTGCGATAATGGATAAAGATTTTCCAGGAACCGGGATCTCTGGCAGAGCTGTAACGGTCAAAACCGGTGCAGAAGTATCTGATCTTACTACATTAATTGTGTAAACAGAGCTTCTGGCCACGTTGCCTGCCGTGTCGTTAGCAAATACGCTGTATGTATGAATACCAGCTAATAATTCACTTGTTATAAGATTACTTGCACAATCTACATAAAATCCGCGTCCTCTTCCGTCGCAAACTTTTACAACGCGGTCATCGAAGAAAATCAGAATCTTATCCAGATTTTCTGCTCGATCGTATATAGTAGCATAAATGCTGAACGTATTACCAACAGTCAAAGATCCGGACTGTGTGACAAAGATTACAGGTAACGTATTATCCTCTTCAGCTACTCTAACTGGAACTTCTAGCCATGCAAAAGGCCTTGACGGATCATCGCGATTGTAAGCGCCTGCTGGATGTCCGGCAATATTCCCTGCTGCGTCTTCAGCTGTAACGTAATATCTCCATAAGCCTAAGTCTGCATTACTAAGAATGCCTGATGTATAACTACATTCTAACACTGAACTACAGCTCTTAAGCAAACCAAATGTTTCGCTTCCTGGCGGCGAAACAGATATATTTATTGTAGCCTGCTTATCGGTTGCTGCAGAAAACTTGATGGATTGACCAACAAAAGGTTCAATCGGGCGATATGCTGAAGTTATACCAGGTGGAGTAGGGGCTGCGGCCATAACACCAATTCGTGTTTTGCATGTGCTTATCGTACCTGCTGAATTCTTTACTGTAGCTGTACAATAGTATGTGCCTAGGACATTAAATTTTATATTCTCAGTATAATCGCCACTACCTGGAAGAGGTTTATTATCGTTCCCACCCAGACTAGCTGGAATTGGCAACGCGCCTTTGCTTCCATCTTCACAGCTATATTCTATCCACCCGTCTGCATCGTTAATGTATCCGATTCTAAATCGTTCTGAATTACCTACGAGCACATTTGTAAAGATGGGATTGATAACGCAGCGTGGGGGCAGACCTGAAAGGGCAGGACCTACATAATCAAGTTGAATGTCAGTGGGGCTATATATTGTCAAGTTTCTAGAATTTTCGATAGTGATAATTATGGTGAATGGTCCAGAAATAACTTCTGATTGGTAGACTTTCATTTCAAATCTGCCATCTCCATTTTCATCAGACCTCACAATAAAGGACGAAGGTCCCAGAGTTGTGGATTTGCCTGTAATTTGCAGGCTGCCAACAGGATTTCTAAACTTCGTGACAAGGTGGATGACTGGAGCTCCCGAAGATAAATAAGCAAAATTCCCATCAATTGCTTCCAGGCGGCTTGATGCATCACTACATGACGTGGAAAGCCACATCTCTGAATTAATATTACATGCAGAAGGTTTCAATACACCTCCGTCAGGCGCATATTCGGTTGTCCTCGGTGTTGAGCCCACATTTACAGTAACACTATCTGTAGCACTGCCGCTAGTGCCTACACATGTGATAGTATACGTTTTACTTGAGTCGATAAATGGATAGCTGTATCCGGAAAGATCTTTTGCGCCTGACCATGCTCCTGAAGCCGTGCAACTGGTTGCTCCAGATGATGTCCAGCTTAATGCAACAGTCGTTCCTGAAGTTAATGTTAAACTATCCTGGTTGTTTGCTTTTATGTTGACTGTAGGTGGGACTGATGTTGCACTACAACTTCCGCTTGCCTGGCATGTTGAACCGCTTGGGCAGCCGCACAGTTGGCAGTTGTCTACTAAACCCGTGCTGCCGCTGCAATACTTAGGCTTTGTTACGCTGCATGCGCCTGAAGAAGTTCCGTCTGAGCATGTTGCGCCAATAACATTGAACGTGATGCTGCATGTATTCGTCGCGCCTGCTGAATTCTGTACAGTCAGGGTGCATGGATATGTTCCTGGAACGTTTAACGGCACTAACTCGTTATAGAAACCACTGCCAGCTGTTGGTGTATTGCCGTTTCCACCAAGGCTTGCAGGAACTGGCATATAACCAGTGCCATCACCAATGCAATTGTAAGAAATCCAACCGTCTGCATCGTTTGAATATGAAACAGAGAACGCTGCCTTGTTGCCTGCATACAATGACACACCTGATGGACTAACAGAACATGAAGGCGGTGAAGCTGGCGGTTGCACGTTAACTGTTGCAGCACAGCTGACTTTCCCGTATGCATTTTCTACATCAAAGTAGCATGTTTGTGTTTGTGCCGGCGTAACTGTTAAGGTTCCAGATGGTGTTGATAAAACACCAGAACCAAGATTTCCTGTACAGCTGTACGGAAGCAGGCCATTATAGTCATTT
This sequence comes from uncultured archaeon, assembly GCA_964373755.1. Taxonomy (GTDB): domain Archaea; phylum Aenigmatarchaeota; class Aenigmatarchaeia; order GW2011-AR5; family GW2011-AR5; genus JACPDL01. The sequence continues at coordinate 17,418 of CAYJVV010000002.1, forward strand.
TCAGAGCTCCAGTAGGCTGTTGTTGACTGGCCTGATAAAACTGTAGACGGTGAAAAGTAAGCACTGCATGATGGAGGAGTTGTAATAGCTTGAACATTTACTGAACCGCAATATTGCGTTTTAGTTTCGCTTCCTGAAGTGACAGTCACAGTTGCTGATTTTGATCCGCCAGTTGAATAGATTTTTTGTATCTGTTGGGATGCGCCTGATAACGCATCAGTTCCTGTCCATGAATAAGTATAAGATCCTATACCGCCGCCAACTGCTGCTGTCCATGTTACTGTCTGGCCCGCTAAAATAGTAGAAGGTTCGCCAACGCAATAAACTGTGAGTGGCGTGTCGATCATTGTAACAGATATCGCGCTTATTGATGAATAAGCAGCGCCGTCGTAGGCTGCGCAATATACATTGTAAGAACCAGCAGGAACTTTTGGCACTTGGAATGTACAGGAAGGGTTGCTTGAAAAGTAGCTGGAGGTGCACAAGCGATAAGCGGGGTTTGTGTCAGGAGCGGAAGCGCATTGCAGCTGTATTGTATCTCCGGCATCAGATGCCGTGCTGTATATCGTTAGATAGTCTCCTGCTCTGACGCTGTACGTTGAAGCAGATAAAGTGCTTAACGTCGGCGCTGAATTAGGGCTGGTAATGTACCCTGTAATTGGTACAGTTGAATCCACAAGAGAATCCGTGAATTGAAGAGAAACAGCTGTGAGCCCTGTCACGCCAAGGATCAGAAGATATGAAAGTATTGCAACTTCGCCGCGTAAGGCCATAATTATATTGTAAATCTGATATATATATACCGTCCTAAAAAATAGCTATTTTTTTCATGCTTTTCATAAGATATCTTTAGAAAGGAAGAAGGTTAGAAGGAAGAAACCATTTGGTTTCTTCATCTTACAACACAACCTTCATGAAATCCTTGGCGATACGGACGTTTTTGTGGTCTGCTATCTTTTCCTTCAGTTCGTTCATGTCCTGATAGCGCCGACTGATGTGAGTTAAAATAACTTCCTTGACTTTTGCTTCTTCTGCGATTTTCAAGACATCCGCAAAATTGGCGTGTTTGTAGCCTTCATCTTCGCTGAAATCTTCGCTAAAGAATGTCGAGTCGTGTATAAGCAGATCGGCGCCCTCGGCAAGCTTTATCATATTCTTTGTCGGCAGTGTATCACCGGAGTACACAACTTTCTTACCTTTCTCTATAGTTGAGATCTCTTCAAGAAGTATTTTCTTGCCGCGAAAAGTAAGGTGGCCCTTTTCCTTTGCATCTTTGTAGATCTTCCCTCGTGGAGGCAATCCAAGCTTGGTTATTTTGTCTTTGTCTATCTTAACCCTGTCTTTCTCAACAAAGGCATAAGCTACAGCAGGTATGGAATGCTTTGCAGGAATGGACTGGACAAAGAATTCATTTTCTTCAATCAATGTAGAAATTTCCTTGGATTCGAAATCGATGTCGTGTGCATGTACATGATAATTTAGTCTGGCATATCCAAGGCTTCGCAAAATGCTGACGAATTTCGTAGCTTCCGGGCCGAAGATGTTTAACGGCTTTTGTCTGCTCTCCAGATTCATAGTCTGCATAAGCCCAAGCAGTCCTGCAAAATGGTCTGCGTGCCAGTGAGAGATGAATATGTCGCTTATGCGCATGAAATTCAAACCTGCTGTGAATATCTGCCGCTGCGTGCCTTCGCCGCAGTCGAATAAATAGAAGAATTCGTTTTCGCTTTGGTATCTCAAGTAAATAGATGCATGATTCCTGTATTTCGTGGGCACGCCTGCTGTAGTGCCTAGAAAAGTAATTTCTATTTGTGTCATGCTTAGGATACATTCTTGATTATGTTTTAATAACTTCACAAAATCTGAAAGAATGAACACTAATTTCAGTTTTATTTTTTCAACAGTTCAACGAATTCGTCTATGTTCTGCTGAACTTCTTCTTCTGTAACATCTGCAGAACAGCCGCATTGTTGCAAACACTGATAAGGCTTCTCTTCAGCTTGATCTCCAAGGACATATTTGCAAGAAGCATAGAACTTCTGATAATTATCCTTTAACTCAGCACTCGTATCGTAGCCGCATCGAAGCAATCGGCATGTCGATGCAAAGTATGTCTGGGCCTCAGCGTCAGATCCGAACTGCGTTATCGAGCTGGAAAAGAAAAAAGAAACCGATACCAGCAATATAACGCCTACTAAAGCTACAACAATAAAATTAAACGGCAGTTCTATACCTTTCATGGTTCCACCCTCACACGCGCGCGGAAATAAATATACAATCCAGCAGGCACAGCAATGATAACAGAAAAGAACAGTACTGTGGTCCAAGGAAACGGTTGGGGAGTAAGCGAAGGGGGAGATCCAACAGGCTCGAAACCTACAGATGATACTACGCACTTGTTCTCATCCGAGCATATCTGCCCAGAAGCACACTGAGCATTGATAGTGCACTCGATTGCAACACACTGGCGGCTTATGCACTTCGTGCCGAGCGAACATGCCTGGCAGGAACCGCTGCCGCTGCAGAAGCACCTGATGTCTGTCCCTGGACAGTCTGGATTCACAGAGCATTCTGCAACAGGGGCTTGGGAAACAACAAATGCTTCATTCACAACCCTGCTCGATTCTGCGAAAGGGACGGCAGCTGCATTATAGACAGTACAAGACCTTACAGTCCATGTTCCGGCTGTTCTTGTTTCAACAGTAGCAAAAAATGTTCTTGTTTCCTGAGCCAGTAAGCTTTGAGGCTCTGAGGTTCCATAGAATATATCTACACGCGGGTTAGAAAATGTACAATTAATATAAGCGCTTTGCTCTTTTGTATCTGTATTCTTCACATCTGCTTGGAGTATTGCTTCCTCGCCTGCAACGATGTCAGCAGGCTTATTAATTGTGACAAAAGAAAGTACAGAATTGCGTATCTTCAAGATGCCCAATGAACGAAGGTCTGATATCACTGGCGAAGTGCACTGATTGTTTGTTGAAGACAGCACCAAGCATGTAACGTTTGCTGCCCGTATTGTTTGCGTGTCTATAGGAATAGAAAATCCTTTTGTTCGGTTCGCTGAGATGAATTGGCAGGACGATGAGCGGATTGTTGTTGAACCTCCACTGAATTCACATTCCACTCGTGCGTAAATATCCCTGCCTCTGTTATCAACATTCACGACAAAAGAGGAATTGCTGCCGACTATTGTCTCGTCAGGCATCTGCGTGCTGTTTATAGAAACTGCAGACACAACAGGCGTGAAAATAAGTTCAAGCACGCGTCCTTTGATTTCCCTGCCTCTTGCAATTATTTCATTTGCTTTGCTGACAGAAAGAGATCTCATGCTGTCATTCACATAATTCAGATAATCCCTGATTACTGAAAGGCCTATCACAACTCTCTGGCGCAGATTGTCATATTCAAATTTCTTGTCCCCCTCGCTGCGCTCGATAAGATATATCAACTGCTGCCTGATCACCTCGCCTCTTCTTGCGAGTTCTTTGAAATCTTCAGTGATATTGTTTATCTCACCCAAACGGAAGCTAGGACATGCAAAATCCTTGCCATTGCTCACTACGACTTTCTCCTCGAAAGCAGAGAAACCTTTAACAACTAAATAGAAAGTGCTATTCAAATCATTACATTTCAGGTCGCATGCAAGACTTGACAGTGATCCACAGAGGCAAGGCTTGCCAAGTCCGCAGTTCTGGCTTCCAACGCTGTATGAATCCTTGCACTCGGCAATCCTCGTGTTGCCGTTGCAAGCTATGAAGGTAGGGAATGTGATAGTCGACAGTATACTTCCGGAGAAATTCACGCCTGTATCGGTTTGGGCATAATTAACATTGCCAAAGCCGTTGAAATCGTAGTTATTTCCTGAAAGGTCTATGCTGAATGATCTCTCGGCTACGCCAATTGGTCCTGTAGAACCAACTGCACGCGCCTCTATCTTGCATGTATTTGCACCATCGTTCCTGCAATCCATCGATTGGCCGACACTTATCGTCACAGCTCCGTTGCATGACCTGTTTTTGAGCATTACAGTTTCAGTTCCACCGCTAACTATGCGGTAGTCACATCTGTCTATGCTGTACTTGAATGAATCGCCTATCGTGACGGTAAAATTGCTTACTTGCCAGACTCCTGCCTGCGGAGACAGGATAGAAACTGTTGGTTGTGCCAAGTCTATTGTGTATTCAGCTCTTCCTGCAAATCCATCTCTTGCCAGTACATCAATAGCACGCGCTTCTATAATACAGGACCCTGTGCTGCAAAGGCTCGGAACTGGAATTACAACATTCCTGTTGCAATCGCGGAATGACCAGTTTCTTTTTACCTCGCCGTTACTAATGATGCGATAATCACATGTAAGCAAATTGCCTGTATCATTTATACTCACTGAAAAGTTTGATCCTTGTAGTGATCCATTGGCAGGCGAAATGATTTGTGTAAGAGGCAAATTTGTACCGGCAACATTGAATTCAACCGGCTCTGAAAATCCTTCGTTGTTTGCCATATCAAGCGCAGCGGCGCATACAAAATAGCGTCGTGATATATTTCTTGGTGGGCTTGTATCATATTGCGAATAATTCTGCGGGCATTCGTTTGTCTCTGAAAGGAAGAGTTTTATCGATTCACTTCTGCAGCCCACATTGTCAGTACAAGAAGCACTTGCAATAGCGCTTTCCTGCGCTTGCGCTGGCGCGCCTTCAACAACAACAGCAGGCGCAGTATTGTCGCTTGTCACTGAAAGTGGGAAGACACCGATTATGCTGTTAACTGTTACGTCTTCTCTTATGGTGCATGAAAATGATTTTACTCCGTTGTCTGTCCATGTGCTGTTGAATGAACATGACGGATTGCTTCTCCTGAAGCCGCTGTTGCAGAGTACAGCACTGTTAGCTGTGCATTCAAGTGAAACATTTTTCTGCGCAACTGCAGTACTGCTGATTGTAATTTCTGTTCCGGTTTTAACAACATTTGGAGAAACGCGCACAGAAGCTGTAACGTTGCATGATCCGCTTACGGAAACATTTACAAGACGCCTGTCTCTGACAACAAACTGGCAAGCGGCGCTGCTGCAGCCATAGTCCCTTTGCTCCTGTTCGATAAGCGTTGTTAATGCATTGCTGCTGCATTGAACAACACTGTTAGTTGTGTTGTACCAGCCATCCCTGAGATTGCAATTCTCACAAGTCCTTGTGCCGCAGCTATTGTCATTGTTTGAGCAGAATGCAAAGGCAGTACCTGCAACACAATACTGTGTTTCTGCATTGATTTTTCTGTTGCGCAGTTCAAATATTGCTGAAACGCCTCTGCTGTAGTCTCCATGGTCTCTGGCAATGAGATCTATGAAATTGCTGTCATTGTGGACTATGAAACCTGTAATATCGCTGTTTAGGGTTTGCGCTGTTTTGCAGCTGGCAGTTTTTCCAGGGTTGCTTGAATCTGTGCAAACATATGGACAGCTGGTTGCATCCTCTGCAATCGTTTCCGTGTTCAATGGATTGCGCAGGATTATGCCGCCTGTATCGTCTGTTGCAAATTGATTCAGCTTGACCTGATAAGTACATTGGCTGACAGGCAAGATGTCTGTCGATGTGCATGCGCAACCGTTGCCAACACAGTTAGGGCATCCGAATGGGCCGCCTTGCATTATCAGCCTGTCGCTGCCACATCCGCTGCACGCATCAGTCCTGACACAATTTGCCGTGTAGATCTCGTAAGTATAACTATCAGCCACAGGCAAGTCAGCAGAGAAGCTTGCTGCGCCACTGAAGCATATATTTGTCGACCATTTTACAGCAGTTCCACGAGAATTCTTGAAACCTACATAGTTGACATTGCCGTTGCCGCCTGTTGCTGTCCACGAAACTGTTGCTTTCATCGTCGGACCGCCTGAATATTCTGTGCACAAACGTGAGCCGCCAGTACCGTCGATGCATTTACTTCCAATCAAGGCGCTGGAGCACGAGGCAGTGCATCTTGTTGTAGTGTTGAAAGTAACTATCTCATCAGTGGCTGTTACTGTTTTTGTTTCTACTCCTATTCTTTCTGTCACAGTGCCGCAGAAATCCGTAGTACCTGCTGTTGAACCAACAGTTACGCTGCCTGTGCATGTGTTTGTTCCTGCTGAATTCTGGACTGTGAGCGTGCAAGTTTGTGTTGATGTTGGGGTAGCTGATGTACTTCCTGATGCTGTTGGAAGTGTGCCTGACGCAAGATTACCGGTGCAGCTGTATTGTATCTGTCCATCAGAATCACCCGAAGAACTCCATGTGATTGTTGATGTTTGGCCTTGTGAAATAGAAGCTGGCGAAAATGAGTAGGTACATGAAGGCAATCCGAATGTGGTTGTACTTACAGTCCATATAACAATTACTTTACCAGTGCCACCATTGCCACCAGCATATGAACTTATGATGTTTCCTCCTCCGCCGGCGCCTGGTGAACCGCCCGCACCGTATGGCGCAGTACCACCGAAACCACCAAGGGGTGCATTGCCTCCACGACCACCATAATTGCCGCCAGGTATTACGCCACCGTCAATGCCAATTGTTCCTGAACCGCTTCCTTGTGCGCCTGCTTCGCCTGCTATACTTTGAATATTTCCATTGCTTATTCCGCCGGCGCCACCGTTTGCAAGCCTATTGTAAACTTCATAACCGCTTTCACCTGTTCTGCCGCCTGATGCAAAGATAAGATTTCCGAAGCTGCTGTTGGTGCCATGATAAAATCCATCGCTGCTAGTTCCACCTTTTCCTACAGTTATTGTGTACGATGTTCCTGGCGTAACTGTATACGTACCTTTTCCGTAACCAGCTCCGCCACCGCCACCGCCGCCCCAGGGCCCGCCAGATCCTCCGCCGCCCCATAGCTCGACCGTAACACTGGTTACACCAGACGGGGCTGTCCATGAAAATGTACCGGATGTATCAAATACCATGTTGTTTTGGCTAGGCGTTGATGTTCCTGTGCAACTGCTTGTATCATACGACAAGCAGTTGCTGTTGCATCTTAGCGTGCCACCAGTGAAACCACTGCTCGTGCATGTCTGCCCGCCAAGGTTTGTGCCGTCGCAGACTTCGCCTGTATTTATTACTCCATTATTGCACGAGCCTGGTGCTGTTACAGTAACAGTTACGCTATCAGTGATGCTGCCACCTGATCCTGTGCAAGAAATTGTGTAAGTAGAAGTAGCAGTTGGATTAACTGTTTCACTTCCAGATGTTGCTTTACTTCCAGACCATGAACCGGATGCTGTGCAACCGGATGCTCCAGATGAAGTCCAGCTCAGTGTGACAGTAGAGCCTGAAGTCACTGTTAAGCTGTCCTGATTGTTTGCTTTTATGTTGACTGTAGGTGGAGTAGTGCCTGCGACCGCAACATTAACGGTTGCGCTGCATGTTCTTGTAGTACCATCCCTGTTTTGAACTGTCAGCACACAATTGTAAGTACCTGCTGATGAAAATGTCAACTGTACTGGCATGCTACTGGTACCGCTTGGAGCTGGGGTGCCAGTTAAGCTTCCAGATAAAGCACCACAATTATATGGTATTATGCCGTCTTGATCGTATGCATAATTCACAGTCGCCGTTGTTGTCTGTCCTGGGGCTACACTTATTGTAGAAGGCGATACTGAACAAGAAGGTGTTCCTGCTACAGTGCCAACACATTCACTGCCGCTTTGAACAAATGGCGACTGGCATGCAAAATTGAATGTGAATGTGATACTGCTTCCACTTTCAAGCGTTTGCGTTGACGAAGGTGTGATGCTTTGAAATACAGAGCCCGCGGGGCCACCTGATTGATAATTAGCAGAATAAGTGCCGGATGGCAGATTTGGGGTAGATGTTGGAACCAGATACGTCTGTGAAGGTATAGGACCATTAGGCCCTGTACCGCTGGCCACAAAACTAGTCGGTACAGGCGAGCCGCCAAGTGTTGCATCGAGGTTTATTGTGCCTGTTTGTGCATAAACCGGTGAAAATAGTGAGAAGACAGCAAAAATAGCAAAGATGTAAAGCAGTTTTTTATCCAGACGTAGCTTAGTCTGTTCAGTCATGGAATTAATTTGTCAAGCGCTGTTTATATAATTATTTTGTTTGTTGTCGCGCCTCGATGAATGCCAGAACAAGACCGATGATTATCAACGTCAAGCCGGTGAACACAGTTTCGCCTTGCATTAGGTATGTTGATATACCAACGCCGAAGACAATACCTGCTGTGAAAAGTAGAACTTTTTCCTCGTCATGTGTGTTAAGATAAAAATCTCTAGTTACCAGACCCTTATTGCTTTTAATTGCCTGTTTCCTTCTTGCAACCACTGTAACTCACCGTAATTATTTTGTAATGCGTG
>CAYJVV010000003.1:0-4830 GCA_964373755.1 uncultured archaeon
TCTTCGTTACCGACTTCGATAACAATCCTTGGCTTCACGCTTACTATCTTTCCTACTTCTCCAGTTATAAGCGGTTTCAGCTTTTTTGTTAGGTCCTCGAGCTGTTCTTCTGTCAGACCTGAGGCCATCCTTCCCGCTTCAAGAAATTTTCCATCTTTTCTTGCAGCTAGAATTAATGAACCGAGCCACCTTGCGCGCTTGCCTTCTCCCCATTCAGCGCCTACAACTACAAGATCCAGTGGTTCTAGAATGTCTTTGACTTTCAGCCAGAATCCAACACGTTTGCCAGGCTGGTAGCGCGCTTCAAGATTCTTTACAATAACCCCTTCCTGTCCCATTTTCAATGCGTGTTTGTAGAATTTTTTTGCTTCAGCATAATTCTTCGTCTCTAAACGATCTGCCAGACGGAAATTCTTCGCCTCTTTAATTATCTTAGTTAGTTGTTGCCATCTTTCTCTAAACGGTTTGCCCATCCAAGATTCACCGTTAAGATAGATAAGATCGAAAATATTTATCTGGACAGGTATTTCTTTTACCGTTTTTTCGATATCATGTTTCCTTTGTATCCTTCTGGAAAGCTGTTGAAAGGGTCTGGGATTACCTGATTGATCAACAGCAAGTGCCTCACCTTCAATTATGCATTCTTTTGTTTTGATGCACTCTTTTGCAAAATTGGCGATATCAGGAAATTGTTTTGTAACATCTTCCATTCGTCTCGAGAATATTTTTATTTCATTGCCAGATTTATGGATTTGAATTCGAAACCCATCGTATTTCCATTCGAGCACGGGATTTTCGAATTCTTCTATTGCTTCTTTTAAGTCAGAAGCTCTGTCAGCAAGCATAACACGTACAGGTTTTCCAATCTGTATCTCTCCTTTTAACTTGTTGCTCTTTGCAAGCAGCGCTACACGCCCATAATCGCCAACAAAATCAAATACACGTTCTACTTCTTTTACATCCCTGTCGAAAGCAACAGCTATAGCGTCTCGCACAATGCCAGCAGCAACCCCTATGCGCATTTCACCAAGTACTGTACGGACAATGTATTTTGCCTCTTTTGATTCTGCTGTCGAAAGCAACTCAGCAATGAGCAGGATTTTTTTCTCTTGACTGCCTGGACCGGTTATTTCTGGCAACTTCCTAAGATTTTCAACTATCTTTTCAGCGCTGAGTTCACGTTTTGCTAGAGTAGCTTGTTTTCTATTTTTTATGAAGTATTCTGCAGTAAGTCCTAAATCGCCTGTTTCTTTGTACTTTTTCGTTATCTGCGTTTCTGACGCGCCTGTAACACGGGCAATTACGCGCTTCATCAGTTCGCTGGCAATGCCAAGTTCTAAATCTCCTGGTGGAAAGACAGTTCCCATTGAGAGCAAAACAACCCTTGGAAGGTCTTCTTCGCTGCACTGCCTGTAAAGCTCTGCAAGAATGTCGCGCTTCTCTAGTTTTTTTGTCGTTGCTTCCAGCCACTGGTAGAACTCAACAAGTTTAGAATATTGCATGTTACTATTCACTTTTTTAGTGTTAAAAAGTTGAGAAAGTTCATAATAACCTTTTTAAAAGTTCCCACTTAACAAAAAGATGTAATAATTTTTTCTTAGTAAGTTAGGTCAAACTCCAGTTCTTTTGGGGTTGATACAGACCTTTTCTTACAAGAAAAGGGATGTATTATGGCTGTAAAAAAGCAATGGTATGAGGTATTTTCGCCCAAAGAATTCGGAGAAAAGATAGTTGGCGAGACACCTGCATCTGACCCAAAGCAACTTATAGGTAGAACTATCGAGGTTAGCTTTATGGAGATTTCACAAGATTTTTCCAGGTTCTATATCAAGATGCTTTTCCAGATAACAGACGTTGACGGCACAAAGGCCCGAACAAAATTCATCGGCCACGATACTATGTATGAACGTATTTACAGGATGGTCCAGCGCCACATGCGTCGAGTCGATGTAGTTCAAGATGTGCAAACTAAGGATGGCACAAAAATCAGGGTGAAAACAATTTTTTCCCTTGTGCGGCGTGTTAATACATCAATCAAGGGAGATGCCAGGAGCTTGGTAAGGGATATTATAGAACAAACAGCAAAAGAAAGCGAATCGATAGACTTCATAAACATGATACTAAAAGGGGACTTGCAAAAAAATATCCGCCGAGACTGCAGCAAAATATACCCGACAGGCAACGTAGAAATTCGCAAGACAGAGATATTACAACAGAAGAACGCAAAGGCAGCTGCCTAAATCGGAACCGATTAAATTAAATGTAATATGATTGGGTTCTGATATTTCGGAGGTATCGGAACAGACTAATTAAACTTAATATAATGGGTTCTGATTCAATCTCTAATAGTCCAGTCTACAAACTTTTTCATCATCAATGCGACGCCTATTGCTGCGAAAGAAAGCAAGGCCACCACGTAGTTACCCTGCAAAAGAGCCCCTATTGCATTAGAGAATATCATGCCGCTCAGAAATGATATCGCCATCGATATGTTACCAGAAAACTTTGACCTGTCAGGCATAATCTATATTAGTCTCCAGAATTTAAATGTTTTCTGCAGCCAAAAGGAGAAATTTTAATTTAATTTTAGTTCTTTACAATCTGCGGAAGAGACCCCCGAACCAGGCGGAAGCCGCCAAGCGAGACCGCGAACCAGCGCCTGTAAGCCACAGCGACGTAGAGGCACCTCCCGCCGACAGCGTGAGGCCAGCGGCCCCCACGCTCGACAGCAACGTCATAATGTCCTGATGTGCTGTCTTTGTCAGGGGTTGAATTGAAATCAAAATGAGTAGTATAAGGATTGTGCGGCCAATCCTGATTTTCTACAGTGACCCGAGGAACACCAGAAACTTCGTCCCATTCAGCGACTAATCTGCCACCGCCTTCTGGAACAAGAACTTCTCCGACTTCCTTGTCACTGACAAGAGCTGTCCTGACCCAGTACTTTCTGCCTTGGGCATCTGTTTCATACTTGTCTGCCTTTCTACCTTTAGGTACGCGAAGGCATGTTTCTGTCAACTGCCATGCATACCAGCCGCCGTTTTTTCTGCCGAAAAGGTCGTTGAACACTTCTGCTTTTCTTGGGTCCGCTCCTTTCTTCATTACGTCGTGCCCTTCGATGCTCAAAACGTACCTGATTGCCTCTTTTTCCCTTTCGTTTTTGGCATAAGTTCTTAGCATACTCATAAGCACTTCTGGCTGATCAACTATTCCTAGATCCGCCTGTCCACCGCCTTTGCGTATCCCTTCCTGAGTAGCTCTTTTTAAAATTTCTCCAAAAATCTCATAATTTAATTGCATCGCAAGCTCTTCGCCTGCCGTGGACATCCTCATGCCCTTCGGGATCTCGGCTTTAGAATCATAATAGTGCTTGCCTGTTCTTACAAGCTTGCTTGCATGGTCGATCTCGTAACCACCATGCTTGTAGGCGTTTCCCAATGTGGGATAGCTAGAACTAACAGCCGGTACAACCAGCCTTCTTTCAATTCTGGTAAAGATGCGGTTGCCATTTATAACACTACCCTTTCTTATGCGGGTGCTCTTCTTGACGGGCATTAACTGAAGCAGAGATCCATAACATGCCTGCAACCAGATACAGTGCAAATGCAAGAAGTATAGCAAGCGCAAAACTTGCTTCAGTAGTGCCCTCAACAAATTCAATATTGCCTGATATCAGCGCTGCTAGGAAAAAGAATATTGCACCTATGATCCATAGGCCATGAACATAAAAGTCGAATCTCATTCTAATACCTCACAACAGAATCTTCTTTCAGCCCTGCCAATTCACCTAGTCTTCTATTAAGATCTTGATTAGCATAAGTTACGAGTCGCTTTACTTCTGCAGTTGCTGGAGTTTCGCTTAATCCATTAGGCAACATTTCTTTTAGTCCATCCTGAGCTATGAGTGCAAGTTTATACCTGTTATTTTCATTTGGGTTTGGGTCCGCTACCAGACCGTATTGACCAATTACTTCATCGAATGGTAGCTCGTATCGGGTACCTTTAATATTAACCACTGTTATAAAATCTTCTTCAGCAAAGTCTTGCATGTTAATTACCTTTCATTACTGTCTAGTGAAGACTTTAAAAGCCTTTGCATTCTGGTGCATTCTGTTGTAGATTACTTTTTTTTGGCCTTTTTTGCCTTTCCAGGATTAGATCTAGCCTCTAGCAAAGGCTCAAGGTCGCGCACAAAACGGCGGACATACTCCCTTGTAAGCTCTAAATCCCTTTGTGGTATTTCTCCTGTCTTGTCATCGTCAAGCATCTTGCGCATCATAACAACCTTGCTAAAGACCTCGTTGAAGTAAGGGTCTACATGGCCTTTGTCGATCAAATAAGCCTTTACCGCTTGCGGCAGGTCCTTTGGGTCCTCAGGAAGCTTTTCCATCTTCTTGAGGGCAGCCACCGCGGCCTTTATCATAACCTCGTAGTTTTTCTGAACTATGGTTTCTTTCTTCTTTTTCTGCAATTGAAGCAATAATTGTTCCATCCTCGAGACAAACTGTTTGGATTTCTGTATGAACTCGTCGAGTTCAACGCCTGATACATCCTTTATTTCCTTGTGCTCTGTTTTCTTGCGAAATTCTATGACAGCCACAAGATCGTCAAGATAATTCCTCTCAAGCAGTTGCGATTTCACTAGATGTTCTTCGACCTCAGAAGGCGTATGTTTTGGCGAAGGAGGATTCTGGCCCATGTACATGAGCACAGCCTGCGCGCTGTTCAGCATAGCGTAATAAAGGTCCTCTGCAATCATGTAGAGTTTCGCCGTTTCAACACGATTTATTTTTTGCGGTGCTGTTTCCATAAATTTCTCAACGGCTTCCA
>CAYJVV010000003.1:4840-21331 GCA_964373755.1 uncultured archaeon
CCAGTGTAGTGGGTATTTTGCCCAGTTCCAGTAATTTCCTTACTGGTATGAAAAAGCCCGTATCATAAAGCGCCCAGCCGTCGCGGACTATTGTATAAAGCAGCGGGTGGCCAATACGCGCCATGTCCCAAAATTCAGTTAGCGTCCATGCAGGCTGTACAGTAATGTTTTCATTGATCCTTTTTGCCATGTCGTAAAGCTCGTCATCGAACCTGTCCTTCATTTCAGGTGTAAATCTTGATAGCGTATCGTCTATTATAACAAGAATGTCAATATCACTTTTATCATGGAAATCTCCGCGAACCAATGAGCCAAAAAGCACGACGCTTTTTGTTAAATTCTTGTACTTCTTCAAAACAGCGTCTTTGTATTTGTTTGCAAAGTCAAGCTGCCTCTTTCTTAAGGCCTCTCTTTTCTTGTCAACTTTCTTCTTTTCCACAATATCACCCTTTTAATTTCATAGTACAAAATTTATAATATGCTAAAGCTTATTATAGGCATTACAGGCACATTTGGTAGCGGGAAAACAACCGTAGCTAAGATGCTGAAGAAACGTAATGCACTAGTAATTGATGCGGACAGGCTTGCAAAACAGGTTGCAGACAGAAGTGAAATAAAAGAAAAGATTGTTGCTAATTTCGGTACAACTGATAGAAAAAAGCTGGCAAATATTGTTTTTTCAGATCGCAAGAAGCTGCAGAAACTGAACAGAATCGTTCATCCAGAACTGAAAAAGGAAATGAAGAAGATAATCAGAAAATCCAATAAAGAAATAATTATTATTGATGCTCCTCTGCTCATCGAAGGTCAATTTCTAGACCTGCTGGACTTTCTCATTCTTGTAACTTGTGACGACAAAGTAAGGCGACAGAGATTGCTTCAAAAAGGCTTTGGCGAACATGAAACTGAAGCACGGACTGGATTTCAGATGCCTGACAGCAAGAAGATTAAATATGCCGATTTTGTGATTGACAATTCAAAAACAAGAGAGGAAACTGAAAGGCAGGTCGAGAAGATATGGAAAAAGATTACAGACAAGAGATAAAAAGCGGGGAGAAGTACGCAATAGATTCTGGAATTCCTGTCAAAAAGATAGACAAGAACCCTGAAATGTGGCGGGATCCTAATATATGGCGAACTCCCCAAGGTGGTGGAGTAATTGCATCGCCTGCTATTATGGGCGACACCATATTCTTCGGGTCTTTGGACACATTTTTCTATGCACTTGACAAAACAACTGGATCACTAAAATGGAAATTTAAGGCAGGTGATGTTATTGTTGCCTCGCCGTCAATTGAAAGCGGAATGGTTGTTTTCGGCTCTCAAGACGGCTTTGTTTACGCGCTTGATTCAAAAACTGGAAAACTTTTATGGAAATACAGGACTGGTGGAATGGTTCCTGCTAATGCTGGTTTTTATGAAGGCCGGATATATATCGGATCATCAAATGGCTTTATGCACTGCCTAAACCTGGACGGGATTTTGGTATGGAAGTATAGAACAGGAGGTGCTGTTAACTCTACTCCAGCTTTCGCCAATGATAAATTGTATTTTGGATGCTACGACAAGCATTTTTATTGTCTCAACACAAACGGGGAGCTTGTTTGGAAATACTATGTAGGCGAATGGATGGATAATGGCCCTACTATCTTTGCAAATGGAGAAGAGATCTGGACTGTCTTTGGAAAGAAACGTGACTATGAAGGTCCGGCTTCCGTTTGCTTTGGCGCCTATACAAAAAATTTCTATGTTCTTGATGCAGAAACAGGTGATTTGCAATGGATGCGAAGGATGGACGGTGTCATAAGCTGGTCACACCCTCATGTTTACGAAAGCAAGATATATTTTGGTGACTGGTCCGGGCAATTGTACTGCCTAGATGCAGCTAGAGGTTCTATGGATTGGAAAATGCTCACGGGTGGCAAGATAGATACGTATCCTGTGATTTATTCTGGTTATATTTTTTTGGGATCGCATGACGGCAACATTTACGCGCTTTCTCTTGAAGGCAAGTTCTCATGGAAATATCAGACAGGAGGGCTTGTGGCAAGCACATGTGCAATCGACAAAAACATCCTGTATTTCGGTTCTATGGATACGAATTTTTATGCAATCGATCTAGAAACAAGAAAGGTTTTATGGAAGTTCGTGACAGGCGCTGGAAAACCTGCGGACATTGAAAACATACTTAAAGTCGTTGAGCAGATACAAGAAAGCCAGCGCGTTTTCTCAGCATGGAAACCCGAGATAATAAAACCTGTTTACAAAGAAGACAAGAACGTAACATTTTTTGCCGCGCCTTCGGACCATGCTTATGCCCAGCAACAGCCTTACAGATCTGATTCACCATACACAGTGCAGAAAAAGAAGAAGGAGCCTTGGGAGAGATAGTATGAAAGAAAAAACAGCAGTTTATCCGGGCAGTTTCGATCCTATAACTCACGGCCACATAGATGTTATAAAACGCGCACTGAAGATATTTGACAGACTCATAATAGCTGTGCTCGAGAATGGGAATAAGGATTGCTTATTTTCTTCAGCAGAGCGCGTCAATATGATAAAAGACGCGACAAAAAATATGCGGGTGGAAGTTGAGTCGTTTTCCGGACTGCTTGTGGATTATCTTAGAAAGAAGAAGACAGTTTTTGTTGTTCGTGGCCTGCGCGCTGTTTCTGACTTCGATTATGAGTTTCAGATGGCTATTGCAAACAAGAAGCTAGAGCCAGAAATAGAGACGTTTTTCATTCTTACAGACAAGGAGTATTTCTATTTGAGCTCAACCACTGTCAAGGAACTTGCAAGAAACAAAGCAAATGTGAGCAGCTTTGTGCCGAAGAATGTTCAGGGTGCACTGAAAAGGAAATTCATGTGATAGACTTTAATAGATTATTTCCAGAATATACTTGATGAAAGGCTTTGGAAAAGGACTAAGAATATCGTTAATAGTTCTTGTTGTAGTTTTTGCGATTATCTTTTCGGTTTTTATACTCCCGCTGATAACAGAAAGCCCGCCTGCTGTTCTTGTTGTTGAATCAGGCAGTGTAGAGGTCTCACAAAGCCCATTCAGGCAAGCTACTGGACAGATTCAGATATCCGGAGGCAACGTTGTCAGGACAAATGCGGGTGGAAAAGCATCCATAGTATTCTTCGGGTCCAGTACTCTGCGGCTTGAAGAAAATACAACCTTGACGCTTTCTGAATTGGACGTCAAAAAGAAAGAGAGAAAAGTGTCTCTAAAGCAGGACTCAGGAAGGATATGGAATAAAGTGATTAAGCTCAGCGGCATCGAGGACTTCAGCTTGGAGACGCCTGATGCAGTTGCAACGATACGCGGCACGGCATTCGACAGCTTAATCAAGGAAAATTCAACAACAGTAGCGGTAGTTGAAGGCACTGTCAATGTCCGCTCGACAAGTCAAAATGCTGACATAAATGCAGACCAGCAGGCAAATATAGCGGCTGATTTGCTCACTATTACAAAGCCTTTGATAGAAGATGACTGGATCCGTGAAAACAAGGTCAAGGATGAAAAGTTTCTGCTGGAGCTTCGAAACCGAATAAAATCCAAATACTGGGTTTATATTATTATAGCAAAATCACAGTACAAGCTGACAGATCAGCAGGTCGATGAGTATATAGACAATGCGCTTCGTGGTGTGTACAGCCAAGACCAGATAAGTGGTGCGCTCAGTAAATTAGGCTTTGAGATAAAGGTTTAATCCGTTTTAAAATGTTCTTTTTATTCTATAATGATGCTGAAGAACAAACTTGGATTGTCTTTGCTAATATCTATCAGCATTGCTGCTGTTCTCTCACTGCTTTTTTCTGTTGGTTTTCTTTCTGTGTACAATACTCGAATCTCCGACAATCTTTACGGCGGAAAGTACGCCCTTGATGATATAGTGATTATTGGCATAGACGACAAGAGTTTGCAGGAAATTGGAAGGTGGCCATGGGACAGAAATGTTCACGCGCAGCTTATTGACAAAATAAGAAATCATGCACAAGTCATAGCATTCGATATAGGATTCTTCGAGCCTTCAGCAGACGATAAAGAATTTGAAGAAGCCATCAACAATGCAGGTAATGTTGTTTTGGTTGTCGAGTACACAAGCTTCTCTTTCAGAAATGGCAATCTTTATGGAGAAAATTTGCTTAAGCCTGTTTTCTCTGGTAGTTATGTTGCAGGCTTTGCAAACATATTCACAGACAGTGACGGCATTGTCCGTTCTGCACCAGTTTTTATAGAAGGAATTGAAAAACACCAATCTTTCAGTAGCTCGATAAAGAATTTTCTTATTAACAATGAAACAGCAGAAACGAAAATCCTTATTAACTATGCTGGAGGCCCAGGGACTTTTACCCATTATTCTTATGCAGATGTATTAAATGACAGGCTTAACCTTACTTTATTCGATGGAAAAATAATCCTGATAGGAGCAACGGCTCCTGATTTGAGAGACACTTATCTCACGCCAGTATCAAGCAAACAGATGTCAGGCGTAGAAATCCATGCAAATATACTTCAGACTTTAGTTTCAGGCGATTACCTGAACCAACAAAGCCCGTTGTCAGTTATTTTGATTATTTTTATTCTGAGTTTTTTTACAGGTGTTATTCTTTATAGGCTCAGAATGAGATTTGCCACACCAATCGTCTTTGTTGCGGGTATAGCATACGTCTTTACAGCGGCAATAATCTTCGATAGTGGTATTATAATGAACATACTTTATCCGCTGTTAGCATTATCTATAGGTTACGTTGCCCATGTAACTGCTTTCTACGTTTTCGAATCAAAGCAAAGAAGGCTTGTAACAAACATATTTGGCAAATATGTGTCTGCAGAGGTAGCTGCAGAGATACTCAAACATGGAACGGAAGACCTTGCGCTCAAAGGTGAGAAGAGGGAGATAACAATACTCTTTTCGGACATAAGGGGCTTTACTTCTATATCTGAAAAGCTATCGCCTGAAGAGCTGTTGCAATTCCTTAACAAATTCCTGAGTTCCATGACAGATGTGATAGTTGAAAAGCGCGGTATTGTGGACAAGTACATAGGCGACGCCATCATGGCTTTCTGGGGCGCGCCTTTGAAAGAAGAACGGCATGCAGAACTAGCGTGTGAAGCCGCACTAAGGATGAAAAACAAGCTTGAAGAAATAATGCCTGATGTGAATATAGGCACCGGCATAAACACAGGCGATGCTATAGTCGGCAACATGGGCTCTGCTCAACGGTTGAATTACACGGCAATAGGCGATGCTGTCAATACTGCATCGCGCATTGAAGGATTAAACAAGGAATATGGAACTTCGATAATAATCGGTGAATCGACACATGACCAAATAAAGCATATTTTCGTGTGCCGCAAACTTGATCTGATACGTGTAAAGGGCAAGGAAAAGTCGATAAACATTTATGAGTTAGTCGGGAAAAAAGAAGACATAGACAACAAAACAAGAAAGTTCATAGAACATTTTCACAAAGGGCTTGATTTCTACAACCAGAAGAAATGGTCCTTAGCCATTGCTGAATTCAAGAAAGCTCTTAAAATAAAACACGACAAGGCATCAGAAGTTTTTATAGAAAGATGCATAAAGCTCAAGAAAACTCCGCCGAAAGACTGGGACGGCGTTTTCACAATGAAGACGAAATAAGTTTTTCTTTTCCATAGGTTTTTTTCTTACAAGAAAGAAAAGCTTATCTGAATTTCCTCCGCTCCCATTCCTGCGCCTTGCCTTTCTGGACAGCGCTGCTTCCGAGGAAGAAGTGCTTCTCTTCAGGTATGATGAAAACGTCTTGGAGCGGATCCCATGCGTGGTCGCGCATAGTCACCATCTGCCTTGCCCAAACATCTGGATTTTCAAAGCCAACTCCGAAGAATTCAGGCGGCAAATTCAAGGGCTCAGTGTCTTGGTCTAAATATTTCACCATCTGGCGTATAGCTTTCACGCTCTCCTCGAAGACGTCGTAATTTGTTCCCCTCCCGCCACCACGGCCGCCACCACGTTCAAAGATTATGTAGCCGTCTTTGTAGCCCTTTTTGCGCAATCCATAAATCCATCTGTAAAGTATCTCTTGTCCCTGCCCGCCGATTGTTATCGGTATGTGTGCTGTACCAAAGTAAGGTATTGGCTCGCCCAAGTGAAGAAGAAATATGAGCTTCCCGAAATCTCCTGAAGCTTTTTTGAGCATTTCGTCTACATCAATATTCTGCGCCATACTCTGCTCAAAGTCTATGCAAAGCTTGACATAGTCTGATCCGATCTTCCTTACAAGAAACTGAGAATGCAACGGATGGAAGAATCTCATCAGGCCTTCCTGTCCCTGCTGCGAGTGCGGCATTTCCATGCACAACCTGACTCTATGTTTTTCACACCACTCAATCATATTCATTCCCTTAAGATGATCATCGTTCGAGTGGTTTTTTACCCTGAAATGCCCTTCAAGATAAGCAGCAGATATTGCGGCATTAAATTCCAATGGCTTTTCATTGTAAGCCACTTCTGGATCCATATTGCCTACGATATTTGTCCATAAAGGATCGTTTTTTTCTCGTAGATATTTTCCAATAGCAATGTAGGCATCTATTTCACCTGAGTCAAGAAGATATTGTGAGAATTGAGACTTTTTCCAGGCGTCGTACAAGAATTGGCCACTACCCACATTTTCACTGAATTCTCTTTGAGCTTCTTGTTGAACTTGTGCTTGTATTCTGGCTATCTGTCTTTCTATTTGATCACGAGTCATTTGCTGAGCTTCAGAAGAATTAAGAAATTCTTTTACCCATTTATCTATATTTTCTTTGATATTTTTATCTCTATTTTCCTGGGCTTCTGTATAGGCCTTAGAAAAAGGTTCTTCTGACTGGATTTCCGAGGCAACTCTATTTCTTGGGGCATCTAATTTTCTAATTATAAAATCTTTGACAGCTTTCGATCTTTCTGCAAGTTGCCAAAAAGCTTGACCATCAAGCCCAACAACTTGATATTGATAACCGAAAGGCTTAATTCTCTGTTCTTCTTGTTGTACCATAACATTTTGTGATAAATGTATGTTGATATAAATCATCTTCAGCTCCGCTGCCCAGCGTAATGCAATACAAAGTCTTTCATGCGCCTGCTCCCATATGCGGCGCTCCGCAGATTCAAGTGCAACTATATTTCCTATTTCTCCATGCAGGCCTATCTCGAGGCCCAGCTTGTCAACAATGCGACGGAACCTGTCTTTCAAATCTGGCTCCACGAACTCTGTTATTGTTTCCATATCTACTTGGTTGAACTGCACACCAGTGGTCGCGCCAAAAGATCCTGCTTTCAGCGGGAGCCCTAGCAGATTCGGATCCTTTGCGATATTCCACCATCCTGAAGATATGCCAACCTTGTATGCCATGCTAGCTAATTTGTAGAAGATGTAAATATAGTTTTCTATTATGCTACACCAAGGCCCATCTTTGTTTTAATGAAGCCGGTTATCTGGCGGTACTTATCCATTACTCCAGGTGCATAGTATTTTGTATATCTGTCCTCAAAGTCTCTTTCATAAGGCCCTCCTTTACTGAAGGCGAAATCAAGGCTGAACCACTTAAAGAAATTTTTGAAGGGCTCGAGATTATTCTTTACTTCAAAACTTAGGGCTTTACCTTCTACTTGTGCAGGGCCTGTGCCTATAAGCTCATCAACGTATCTGTTCATCTCATGTTGTTTTGCCTTGAGTTCTAGAAGCTTGACAAAAAGCGCGTTTTGGCTCATGAAGACTGCATTAACATCAAAAGTGCCGTCTTCGATCTCTGCGCCTGTAGGCATCCTTATGTTTGCCCTTTCCATGATTATGATGAAGAAAGCGTAGTAAGGTTTGTGTGGTAGCATAAATCTGTTTGCGGGCGGGTAAAAACTTGCTAGCTGCTTTTTAACCCAATCATCAGTAATCCATGGATATTTTACTATAAGCCCCTGCTCTGGGTGAAATATGAGATTCTTCTTCGTCCAGTTGTCGTATGGTGTGAGCTTAGACTTACCTTCTTGAAATCCTGCCATCAGTGTTGCCAATTCTTCTGTGCCACCTTTGAAGAATTCAGCAGCAGGGCCTGTATCCTTCCATGCCCATAAAGCAATTTCTGACAACGCAAGCGCCTGGCTTTCGTGCCTGATAAAGGCTGTACCCAGGCCCTCTCTAATTGGTCCGCTTGAAAGGCCTTCCTGCAACATCCTGTGCCTTGCAATAACAGGTTTCAGCCAGTTTCTGTACTCCTCAACGGACTTCTTCCTGCTTTTTACAAGTTCTTTTATTCTGTTGTAGCGAGAATTTATCTCTACGCCAAACAGTTTTTTCCATTCTTGATATAGCTTGTTTTTTGTCACAAGCACAACAGCTTCTGCCTTTGATACATCCAGTTTCTTCATCACTTTGTTAACATCGATGTCTTCATCATTCATCTTCATGAAATCCGTTATGAGCGTCGGCCATCTTGCAACTATATTCCTCATAGCTATGCCTTCACCGGTGTGCGCATCCACCTGGTCGATGAATACAGCCTTTAGCGAGTGTTCGTCCTTGTTTTTCTTCACCCTTTCTTCAATTATTTTTGAGTCCTCACCCTGGCCAAAGAATATGAATTCTTTATCCTGATCCGTTGGTGAATTATTGATTTTCTTTTTTACGTCGTCAGGCAATTCGTCAAATGTCGCATATCCAAAGTAATGCAAAAACTCCTTGTATTTTCTTTCATCATGCATGAGCAACTCAAGGTCTGCAATAGACTGCGAAGATGAGGCAAGGCCACTTTTTATCCTACCTTCAAGTTCCTCCTTTTGTCTGTGAGTAAGTTGGTAATATTGAGCATGAACTGGGTTAACTTCAATCCACTCGTCTGCTTTGACAACATTATACTCCCATTTTCTTAATTGAAAGCTGAGAGAGAACAGTATTCCTGAAGTGAAACCAGGCGGGCCTGTTGCATCAAGTCGTATGTATGCTTCAAAGGGCGGCAGAATCATAACATGGCCTATTTTTTTCCTGAAGTCATTTATTTTTTCCTCCTTTATCTCGCTTGTTACCCTGTCTCTAGCGAAATTAAAATCCTCTAAAACAAAACCCTTTGCCATACAATCGCCTTTTATTTTCTTATAATCCGGTTCTAATTAAGCTTTCCATTAAAAATAGATTTCTAAAAAAATAGATAATACAATCCTATTATGAGGACTATAATCCCTATGAAAATGCCTGCCTTGCTCATTCCAAATCGCTGGTAGTCACCTATTTCTGGGAAGCCGAATACCAAAAAGCCTCCAACGAGCGTGAGCAATAATCCGCCAAGCTTCCGCAGAAGCAGTGCAAGCGTCAACTTTGTTATCAGTATCCATAAGCCAAGTAAGAGAGCCGCGGCGCCTATAGCAAGAATTGCAAGCATTTTTTCATCGCTGGCACCTTCATTAACGGAGAAATAGATCGAAAGCAGGCCGAATGCTATTAGCACAGCAGCAGCAATGATCTCGAATACCATGCTAGATATTTGTGTTTCTTATAATTAAGCTTTTCATTATGGAGAAGAGGCAATTTATAAAGGGCGGACACAAATATACAATAAGGTGCATTTCTGTGGTATGGGCAAGGACAAAACTTCTGATATGGGATTATATATTCGAGCCTGTTAAAGAGATAAATATATCGTATACAGGTCCCAATCCAGGCAAGTTCTACAAGAAGATAAACGAGCTCGTGCGCGTTGTATTCAACGTCCCTGATGCATATGTTCAGGAAAAGGAGTACAGCTGGGAAAAGACAAAAGACGGTGAGAGATTCTCTGTAGGATGGGAGGTTAACAAGGTTCTTGACACTTTTTCTTACATCACTGTTGAGATAGATTTCAATGGTTTCTCCGTTAATGAGGAAGGCAAGGTTAATATGCGCATAAGGCCGCGACTAATAACAGAATATCCGCAGGATACTGTATGGCAGCAGAACATACTCTACGAAATGATGCGAAGATTCTGGCACAAAATGTTTTACCATAAAAAGAGAATGGAATATCTGAATTTTGCAAAGGAGCTTGTAACGAGCTTTGAGAGCAGTGTCAAGCATTTTGGAGAAGTGCTAAGGGAGGGCACACAGACATGAAAATACAGATAATTGACGACATACTTGCGCCTAGCGATAAGCTGATTATTAGGTACAACGGTCCGAACCCTTTTGCTGGATTTGCCATGTTTCCTCGCGTCATAAGGGACACCATGAAAGTGACTGGAAAGGATACATTCGAGACAGATGTGCGCTGGGATTCTACAGAAGACCCGAGAGGCTTTTATGGCATGTGGTTTTGCAGACGCCAAGAGGACAACTGGACGAGAACAACTATAAGGGCTATATCCCAAGGCGCGCAGAGCCTGAAGGACAAGCAGGGCTGGCTATACCTTGAGCTGAAAGGCACTGTTACAACAAGCTACGAATACTCAAATTTCATCCAGCGTAGCTTCTGGTGGTTTTACAACAGGTCATTCTATTATCACCAGAGAAGGAAGTACATAGACTTCGCGAAAGACGATATTCACAGGATACGCGACCGCGTGCTGCGCACGCTACAGATAGAGCGCGAAACTCGAGGAGAAAGAACTTAAGGGTTAAATCAGCAAATTCAACAAATATAAACCGATACATCCATTAATTATTCATGAGCTTATTTAGCAAATTAAAGGACAAGATTACGCACAGAAAAAACGATGACGACATATATGACTTCCGTTCCCACGTTCTTAACCAGCCAAACCTGCTTGAAGAGCCGAAAATGCCTGAACCTCTTGAGCCATTGCCAGCCAGATCTTCTTTTGACCGTGAAGAAACTGATTTCTCAGAGCCGATAATACAAAGAAACAAACTAAAGGATCTAACTATAGAACCGGGTTTCGGGAAGCCGTATGATAATAAAGATGAATCCCTTTCACGAAATTATGATATCATGGACAGGCTGAGCATAATAGAAGCCCAGCTTTCCGCAATACGCAGCCAGACAGAAACCATAAACGAACGGCTGAAGAACATGGAAATGAAACTCGGCCCAAGACGATTCTAGGTTCTCTAGCTTCTCGATTCTTTATAATATTTTTGAATAGGAGAGAAGGTTGATAAGGAAGAGAACCTAGGTTCTCGACTTATTCAAAAGTTATTTCGTATTTGCTGCCCATTATTTTTTCCAACATAACTGTGTCTGCTCTCAGCTTCCTGAATCTCTTGTCTATCCTTATCCTTTTGGTTTCATCGGGGTAGGCAATATTTATTCCGACAACAGGCGCACCAAGTATATCCTCTAGCATTTTTTTCTCATCTGATTTTTCTATTACCCTTACATCTTTTCCGAGGAGTTTTGATATCTCTCTGACGTTTTTGCCGCCCCTTCCAATGATAAGCTTCGCATCCTTCTTCTCACAAACAATAATTATCTGATTCTTGTGCTCTGTTGCGTGCACAAAATCAGTCTTTCCTTTGATAACTTTTGCCAGAGCCCTGCTTACTTCTACATCTGCATTGCTTATGAGACTGCTATCAAGCTTTCTCTGGCATCCGCTGCAAAGGATGTCGCTGCTAATGCATACAGAACAGAGCTTCATCGACTGCACCCCAAACTTAAAACCATAAGATAATACAAATTATATGTATAAAAATCCGCTGCCTGTAGTAGACATAATCATACTGCACAAAGACAGCATAGCCTTGATAAGAAGGAAAAGAGAACCATTCAAAGGCATGTGGGCTCTTCCTGGTGGTTTCATTGAGTACAACGAGGAGCCTTACAAAGCAGCAATACGCGAAGCCAAAGAAGAAACAAATCTGAGCATAACTTTGAAAAACAAGAAAAAGGTTTTTACTTACGGCAATCCTAAACGCGACCCGCGAGGACATCTCGTTTCTCTTGTTTTCATTGCCAAAGCAAAGAAACCTACAAAGATAAAAGGCAAAGATGATGCAACCGAAGCAAGATTTTTTTCTAAACACAAAATACCAAAAAGATTGGCTGCAGACCATAGGGAAATGATAAAAGAAATCCTTGGATGGTAATTATGGAAATTGCTATAGCTGGTAAACCCAACTGCGGAAAAACAACATTTTTCAAAGCAGTTACACTTGTAGACGCAGAAATCTCTAACAGGGCTTTTACAACCATCAAGCCGAACAGAGGCGTTGCATACGTAAGGACAGAATGTCCATGCACGAAATTCGGTGTAAAGTGTAACCCAAATAATTCAAAATGTGTAAATGGTACGAGGCTAGTTCCAATAAAGGTCATTGATATTGCAGGACTGGTACCCGATGCGCACCTGGGCAAAGGTTTGGGAAATCAATTTCTTACAGATATCATGGAAGCTGATGCCGTCATAAATGTTATAGATGCGTCAGGCAGCACGGACATGAGCGGAAATATTGTGGCACCTGGTTCACACGATCCAAAAGAAGATGTAAGGTTTTTTCTTCGCGAACTTGATTACTGGATGCTTGGAATAGCGAAGAAAGCGGTAAAGCATAATATGAAAAAAGAAGAACTTATTTCAGCTTTAGCCAAACAACTATCTGGATTGAAGATAACTGAGAAAGATGTTGAGTTTGCAGTTGAGAAAACTCAGCTCAAGTTCGATTCAGGAGAAGCGACATTTCTGGAATTTATTTCTATTTTACGCGATAAAAGCAAGCCGATAATGATAGCAGCAAACAAGTTTGACATCCCAGAGTCAAAAGAAAATGTCGATAAACTCACCAACGAGTATGATAATGTTGTACCATGCTCGGCCGAAGCAGAATTGGCTTTGAGAAAAGCAGCGGAAAGGGGCCTGATAAAGTACAGTCCAGGCGACAAAAACTGCGATTGGATAATTACAGGAAACTTAACAGAGCAACAGAAAGAAGCTATCGAAAAAATAAAGAAGAGTATATTTCCTATGGAAAGCACTGGCGTGCAGGATGTTATTGACAAAACCGTCTTTCAGTTATTGCAGATGATAATTGTCTATCCTGTGGAAAATGAGCACAAATTTTCAGATAAAAAAGGCAATGTCTTACCAGATGCCATATTATTGAAGAACGGCTCCACAGCGCTTGATCTTGCATACAAGGTACATGAAGATATAGGAAAGAAATTCATCTCAGCAGTAGATGCCAGAACAA
The DNA here is from genome assembly GCA_964373755.1 of uncultured archaeon. Taxonomy (GTDB): domain Archaea; phylum Aenigmatarchaeota; class Aenigmatarchaeia; order GW2011-AR5; family GW2011-AR5; genus JACPDL01. The sequence continues at coordinate 17,990 of CAYJVV010000003.1, forward strand.
AGAAAGCTATTGCAGCAGATCATAAGCTCAAGAACGGCGATATAGTATCGATAAAATCAAGGAGATAAAAGTAAAAGAATTTATTTTAACACTCCCGCTACTACCAGCGGAAATATTATTGTTGCGTCACCTTCGACATGCACGCTGCGGCCTGAAAGGTTCTTCTTCCCCCATGATACGGCTTCAGTGGGCCTTGCGCCTGCTACAGAACCGTCGTATTCGCTGCCTGTAGAAATGTAAACAGCATAGTCAGCGCCGCCGCGGAAAAGATTTGCATTCATAACATGATGTTTTGCCAAGCCTCCGCCGAGAACTATGGCACCTGTCTTCTTCGAGTTCATGGCAATTTCTGTTATCCTGACAATATCCGAAGCTATATCCAGCTTGAATTCCGGATGCAAGTTCATGAAGAAATAAAGCATATCGCCTATGCTGCCATCTGTCAATGCTGGACAGAACACAGGTATTTTGTTTTTTGTAGCCCAGTAAAGTATGCTGTCCTTGTCTTTTACTTCCTTTCCAAGTTCATGTGTGAATTCAGAAGATGAAATAATTTTGCCGTTTGCTTGTTTTTTGTAGAGCTTTTTAAAAAAAGGCATGATTAGCTTTTCAAATGCGATATACCTGTCATTTGGCACGAAGATGTTGCCAATGCGATTCACGCCATGCTTGCGCAGTTTTTTGTCGTCTGAATGAAAGTTACCGAGCAAAAATGGTTTCAGGGATTTTATCACATCCTCTTCTACGCCGCCTGCTGTTGTGACAAGCACGTCGACAAACTTTTTCCTTGCTAAGTAGGCGATAATTTCCCTGAGTCCTGAAGATATCATGTTAGATGTGTAGCCCAGAAATATAGTTGCTTTTTCTTTTTTCATCTCTTTTATAATGTCTATTGCTGCACTCAATTGTGTAGCCTGGAAGCCTGTGCTACCGTAAGAATCGATAAACTGCTGAATGTTAAACTTCTTTGAAAAGTCATACCCTCTAATAGCTAAACCTTCCATATGCCCGCTCTTCAAGATATTTTTTCTAGCTTTTTTTAATTTGTTGATAATTCACCACTATGAAACAAACCTGAAAAAGAGAGAAAGCTAATGATATTATTTTATTTGCTATTATGGCTGTGTCATAAGCTTCCAATGCATGGAAGAAATTTGGTGCCAATGTTTAAAAAGGCGCTCAGCACTAGAGTTTCTATGTTCCATAAATTCCGCATGCAGGTAGAGAAGCTATGCGGAACCAATTCAATATATCTTGAAATGCCTAGAAATCAGGAAGCAGATCTGGCTTTACCATGCTTTCCTCTGGCAAAATCTATGCACAAAGATCCTCAAAAAATTGCATCTGATCTCGCAGAATCTTTCTTGAAGAAAAATAAGTTCAATCTTATCAGGGCGATAAACGCTTCAGGTCCTTACGTGAATTTCTATGCCGACTGGAACGTGATTGGAAATGAAATCATCAAAGGCGTGTTAAAGAATAAGGAAAACCATGGCCGTGGAAAGATCAGAGGAAAGATTATAGTTGAATTCGCCCATCCAAACACCCACAAGCTCTTCCATATAGGACATCTGAGAAATATAGTTGTAGGCGAAGCATTGTCAAGAATACTAGAATTTTCTGGAGTAAATGTTATTCGTGCTAATTATCAGGGCGATGTTGGCCTGCATATTGCAAAATGTCTCTACGGCATTAAGCTCAAAGGCATGAAAAAGTTCTCTTCGCTGGATGAAAAGATAAGATTTCTCGGTGAGGCTTATGCGAAAGGCAGCACTCTCTATGAAGAGGACGAAAAAGCAAGGGAAGAAATTGTCGGTATAAACAGAAAGCTGTATGAAAAAGATCCAAAGATAATGAAGTTGTGGAAAGAAACTAGAAAATGGAGCCTTGAATATTTTGACAGTATCTATAAACGTGTTTACACAAAATTCGATAGATTATATTTCGAGTCTGAGGCTGCTGAAATGGGACTTAAGATAGCGAAACAGGCTCTCAAGAAAGGTATTTTAACCAAGAGCGATGGCGCCATTATTTTTGATGGTGAAAAACACGGTCTTGATAAAAGAGTCTTTGTAAACAAGTTGGGCTTTCCCACATACGAGGCGAAGGAACTTGCGCTTGCAGGGTTGGAGTTTTCAGAATTTGGCAAGATAGGCAGATGCGTGCATGTTGCAGGCCCGGAGCAGTCCAGCTTTTTTCAGGTGACATTCAGGGTCCAAGAACAGCTTAATCCAAAAAAATTCACCGGTAGACAGCTCCACCTTGTTTACGGATGGGTAAACCTGAAAGAAGGCAAGATGTCATCGCGCCTTGGCAAAATAATTGAAGGCGAGTGGCTTCTTGATGAACTAAAGAAAGGTGTTCTTGAATACCTCGATAAACAAAACTATAAGGAAAAGGCAAAATCTGATATTGCAGAAGCTATAGCAGTTGCAGCGGCGAAATATTATATGCTCAAAATCGAGCCTATTAAGGACATTCTTTTCGATACAAATCAGGCGATAAGTTTCGAGGGCGATACTGGCCCTTATCTGCAATATACATATGCAAGAGCAAGATCCATACTGCAGAAGAGCAAGAAAAAACCGGCAAGAAAAATCATTTTGGAGAATGATGAAATAGCCATAATCAAGAAGATTTCAGAATTTCCATGGATTGTTAAGAAAAGTGCTCAGGAAATGAAACCGAACTATGTTGCAAAATATCTGTTCGAGCTTGCAACACTTTTCAACGAATTCTATCATGCAAAACATGTCATGGGCTCGAAGAGAGAAAGAGAGCTGCTGCTGCTTGTTTCTTGCGCTTCAACTGTCTTGAGAACAGGCTTAGGACTGTTAGGAATAAAAGCCTTAGAGAAAATGTAGTTATCTGCTGTAGCAGAAGAAATTTATTTTTACTTGTCTTATTATTTTTTCCTGCCCAGCACCACGTATTCATTTTCTTTTCCTCTGATCTCGAAAGCGCACAGGATTTCAAATTCCAAGAGCTTATCTTCCAGTTCCTGGCGTATCTTTTCATAAGTGTAATCGTTGAAGAACATTGTTATTAGTGCAAAACCTCTCTTTTTCAGGACTCTCGAGAAATCTCCGCTCCTTATAGAATGAAACGAATCAATAGAGAGAAGTATGTCAAAAGCTTCGCTCTTGAAAGGAAGCCTGTTTGCATTTCCAATCACCAGCGGGACTTTGCATTTCTGTACTGCTTCTTGGTCCCTGTCAAGTCCTATTATCTTTGCTTTTATTTTATTTTCCTGAAGAAATTCCTCAAAATATCCGAATCCTATGCCCAAATCAAGGACACGCTTTCCAGAAAAGAGCCCTTTTATGAACTCCTTGCCAAGGA
>CAYJVV010000003.1:21341-25509 GCA_964373755.1 uncultured archaeon
GCCAAGGATATTGATAATACTCTCATATTTCTGTCTCTGTATATCCTTCCAGGATTCATAGATTTTTGGAGAGAACATTGTAGATCTATCTTTATTTATTAGTGTAAATTTTTATATATATTCGCTATGCAATTGTAATGGTTCTGTACTTCTTATTTTATCATTGAAAGGTTTAAAATAATTGCAGCCGAATCACCATTATGGAAGAACTGCCAACCGGGCCACGTTTAATTGAAGAACTGCCCTCTGATATTACAGCGACAGAGGAGGAACATGTGCGCATGCTGTTAGATAAGATTTCTGACTCACCGACTCTAGAGATGCTAACAGCTGTCAAGGATAGCCTAGTAGATATTAAGAATGTACTTGAACTTCAGAACCAGCGGCTTGAAAAATTGGATTCTATTCCTGCACTGGAAAACAAGCTTATGGAATCTGAGAATTATTCAGAGAATATGGCGCTTACTATTTCTCGCCTGGAAAATACACTGAACAATTTCAGGGCGAAAACAACAGAAATTGATTATGCGACCTCTGCGTTCAGGGAAACTGAAACTGAACTGAAGGAACTTGTGCCACGGGTAAACTACCTATCAAAAGTTACTGAGCAGAGGAACGAAATAATGCTTGCCATGGCAAAGGATATCTCGTTATTGGCAGAAACTCTGGAGGAGCGCACAAAAAATTTCAGCTCAGCTGCTGAAGGCATAGCAGAGGCCGATGAGAGCATTCGAAAAAGCTCATCGTCGCTTGCTTCTTTGCAAGAAAAACTTGACAGAATTGCAGCCGATGTCTTGCAAAAGAATGATGATATGAAAATGCTTATTTCTGAAATTGCTCTTTCACGCGACATAACAGAAATAAGTGCAAGCCGGCTTGAATCATCTTCGGTGAAGCTCAAGGAAAGCGTTGAGGATATAGAGAAGAGAAACATAACACTGGCTTCTGTCATGGAAACGCTATCGCAACTGGCTGCGTTGCTCGAAGAGAAAACTACTGGCTTAAGCACCATTGTCGAAGGTTACAGCGTTTCGCGCGCTGCTATAGAGCAAAGTGCAACTTTGCTTGGAACTTTACAGGACAATCTCAGAGACTTGAGGAACGACGTATTCGAAAGGAATCAGTATCTGAACATAATGCTTTCTGACATTGGCATCTCGAAAGAAATGATGGAAAAGAACATTCATCTGCTTGAAACAAGTTCCATAAAACTCAAAGAAACAGTAGAAGAGGTAGACAAAAAAACAGATGATATACTGAATGTGACAATGAGAAAAGTTGGAGACCTGCAAAATCTCAGGGACGTGCTCTACGATGACATAGACCAGGTTGACAGCAGGGTAAAGAAGGTTCAGAAAACAGTAGACAAGCAGAAGAAGGATGCTGCAAAAAGGTCCAAGAAACAGACAGAAATGCTAAAACTTATAAAGAGAATGAACAAAAAAGTAGATAAACTTGATAGACAAATGAGAACAAAGAAGGTGAAAAAATGATAACTGATCCAGAAAGATTAGCAGAAATAAAAGACAGTTTTACTGAGATAAGACAAAGACATCAATATGGAGTTGTTGAAGATTCTGACTTAACAACGCTTGAAGCTTATATGACAGATCTTTCACGTGCTGTTGGAGAAACGGCTAAAGAACTATTAACGCAAATAACTGATTATAGAAGATCATTTGTAGTTATTCAGGATTGATTACACTTTCTTAAGATTTTCAACAACAAAATCAATAACTTCTGAGTTCAGTGGTAAAGTGAAGCTTTTTCTATAGCGTCTTTCGCCGTTCATTGTTATGAAGCCACGGCTTATGGAAATAAACTCATTCTCCCCGTCTTCAGAAATTGCCTTCTTCCTTGCTATCTCCAGAAAATTGTTGTTGCCAAATTTTATTTCCTCGGACTTTAATGTTTCAAATGTGACCATTCAGAAACCTCCGCCAATAAGATTATTTCCTCTTCTTCTCAGACTTTTCCCTGCGTTCCCATTTCAAGTCTTCATATTCAATCCAAGCGACTATTGCTCCAACAAAAATAAGGAACAGGCCAAAAACTCCGATGAATACTGTTTTGAGCGCCATCCAAGCCTCTGTGCCCAGCACGGAGAATCCTGGCAATCTTAGAAAGTCAGCTGCATACCAGTATATCCCGGCAAATAATACCAATAAGCCAATTACAAGTTTTACTCCAGCATGTACCATTAAGTCACACCTCAGTCTGTTGAATAAATTTTATTCATACTTAACTTTATAAGCTTTACAATGTGAAATTGGTTCTGTTGAAAATATTAAGAGTTTCTGAAGAAGTTGTGATTTTTATGGGATTATACAAATATATCCGCCAAACGTGGAAGAAGCCGAAAGCAATTTACAAAGACAGCTCGCGGCTTTGGAGGAAGCAAGAAGTTGTCGAGAGGCTTGTCAGGCCTACGCGGCTTGGCAGGGCACATGCTCTGGGTTACAAATCCAAGCAGGGTTTTGTTGTTGTCCGCACACGAATAAGAAAAGGTGGCAGGAAAAGGCCGAAAATCTGGAAAGGAAGGAAACCACGAAGCTACGGCCGCTTCTTTACAACTGCCCAAAGCAAGCAGGCACTTGCAGAAAAGCGTGCTGCAAGAAAATTTCCAAATTTAGAATTATTAAATAGTTATTTTGTTGGTGAAGACGGGAAATATCATTATTTTGAGATCATTTTAGTAGATGTGCACCATCCGGCAATATCAAAGGATCCTTCGCTAAAGTGGCTTCTTGAGCAAAGGCGCCGCGTCTTTAGAGGGCTTACCAGCGCCGGAAAAAAGAGCCGAGGATTGTAATAATTTTCTCGCTCAGAAAAGTTTTTCTTTTCTGGCGTCTCAACCCAGGAAAGCCTGCTTTCCTGGGTTGCAGATTTCCCGAGGGTTTTCTTTCTAAAGAAAAGGCTCTTTTAAGCTTTCATCTTGAAAATTTTATTGGTAATCATGGGATTTTACGACTTGCACATGCATACAACTTTGTCCATAGGCGAATCAACACCTGAAGAAGTGATAGAATTCGCTAGCAAATTAGATCTTAATGGAATAGGCATAGTTCGTTATTACGACGGTTCACACATGTCGAAAAAAGACCTGATGGTCAGTGATAGCATCGATGTCGTTAATGTTATCATGCTTAAGCCAAAAAACCCCGAAGAACTCAATATCCTAGCCACCAAGGCGAGGAACAGTGCAGAAATTCTCATGGTTCACGGAGGCGATTATGACATTAACCGAGCTGCCTGTGAAAATAAATTGATAGACATACTATGTCATCCAGAGCTTGGCAGAAAAGATTCAGGACTCGATCATATATGCGTAAAAGCTGCAGCTGAAAACAACGTTGCAATAGAGATAAATTCCCGCGAGATCCTGGAATCCTACAAGAAGCAACGTGTCCATATAATCGCAGCTATGAAGAAGAATGTGATGCTATGCAAGAACTATAATGCAGGTGTTATCATAGCCTCAGGAGCTGTTACAAAATGGAACATGCGCTCACCCCGTGATATGGCTGCACTTGGAAACATACTTGGCTTGGAACTTGGAAAGGCAATAGATTCTGTATCCACAGTCCCCGAGGGAATAGTCAAGCAGAACAGGGAAAAACTTGAGGGCAAAAGATGGGAAGGAGTAACTATAGTTGATGAATAAGTCGAGAATGTGAGAAAATGAAAATCAAAGAAGCTCAAGAAATCGTTAAGGAATTCGCGGAGAAAAACGATTGGAAAGATGAGCCAAATGTAGACAAGTTCGATCACATACATGAAGAGCTTATAGAGATGAGCAAGCACCTGAGATACAAAGATCTAAGTGAAAGAAAGATAGTTATAGATCAGAATAAAGATGTCTTCGAAGATGGCATAGGTGATTTGCTTTTTGGCACGTTACGACTTGCAAATCAGCTTGGAGTAGATGCTGAAAAGGCTTTCCAATTGGCAAGTAAAAAAATAATAGAGAAAAAGAAAAATAAAAAAGAACATCAGGTCTTGTAATTTTCTTTTGGGGGATAGAAGAACCTTTTCAAGCCTTTTCTTTTTCAAAAAAAGAAAACCGTTGGGAAAGGAAGAGGGTAGAGGGAGAAACGCAGTTTCTCCTCTTAAGGAAAGGGATTTGTTATGGCTGAACCGAAACTTTTGCCGCCAAGCATGCGGGCGC
>CAYJVV010000004.1:0-24761 GCA_964373755.1 uncultured archaeon
TCAAGTTGATGTAATAAGGTGCATGACAAGTAAGAATAACATTATTCTCTTCAGCAACTTTCTTTATCAGCAATGCTTTTTGTTCTGAAATGTTTACGCTATGTACAAATTCAAGTTCCATTGCATCTAAGTCAAGTAATCTAACATGCTTCACACCATCTATAGTATTCCCGTCACAACCCAGGGGTATGCCTGCAGTTCCAAAGTTTAATTTATCCATGAGAGAAATTTGTGATTTATCTTTAAGAATTAATTATTGCCTGTTAAAAGCAAAAAGGTCTCTCAGAGGTCTTCTTCCTGTGAAGCCAGAATTCAATGAATGCCAGTGATTTATCTTATCTTCGCCATATTTCCAGCATAAGAAAACAATGTCCCCATTGAGCTTATAACAGAAATCTACAAGGCCGCGTTCAATATCTTTGACAAAGCAACCCAACTCGCTAATTTTTTTCAATTCGGTCTGCAGGCGTTTCATAATATCCTGTTGCTTGTTTACAAGACTAATATAATAACTGTTATCAACATGATTATGCTTGTAGACATCCTCTCCCCAGATGTCAATAAGAGATCCTATATCCGTTGATGCTGCTTTCAACATCTGGTTCAAATAAAATATTTTTTCAAAATTTGTTTTGAGTGTTGGAAGTAGTTCTTCAGCTTCTACGACTGAAAATATTTTCATAAGTCTCCTATAATTTTTGTTTTTTCCCATATTTAATCTTTTTGCTGGTACAGAAGAAGTTTTTCCACAATATCTCCAAACTTCTTGCGAATATTTTTGTCACTTTTCACTGCAGGTACGCCATCTATTTTGCTGATTTTCTTATTTAGTTCTATACTGCCTAGGAATGGAATTTTGAGGCTTTCTGCAAGTTTTTCAACCCCTGATCCGAATATGTCACCAGCCATATTTTCGACTATCCCAAGAACAGGCACATTCATCTGTTTTGCCATGTTTATCGCCTTTTTTGCATCTGTTAGCGAAACAGGATGTGGTGTAGAAACTATTATCACGCCATCCAGCTGAACGAGCTGCATGAGCGTCAGCGCGGCATCTGATGTACCTGGAGGTGTATCAATAATCAAATAATCAAGATTTCCCCATTCCACAGATTCAAGGAATTGTAGTATAGCATGCGATATCATCGGCCCGCGCCATATTATGGCAGTATCCTCAGAATCCTGCAGCGAAGCCATTGAAGCAATTTTCATGCCATATTTTTCCACAGGCCCTATCTTTCCTTCAGAAACAGTGAATTTCTCTGTTATCCCAAGAAACTTGTTGACGTTTGGGCAGTCTATATCTGCATCGAGAAGCCCAACATTTCTCTTTTCTGCAAGCAATGTAGCTATATTTATAGCAACAGTTGTTTTGCCCACCCCTCCTTTACCCGACATGATAGCTATCTTTCTTCTTATTTTGCTTAGCTTCTCCATGACTTGCTTTCTCTGCTCACTTATTCTCTCAATAGTCCTGGTAGCAGTTTCTTCCATAAGTTTGTTGTAGCAAACCTAGGAATTTAAAGATTGACAGGAAATATTATTGGTAATAAAATGGGGCAGCCTTCAAGAAATGCAATAGTTGTAGCCGGTGGGTGGTTTGGCGATGAAGGAAAAGGAAAGATTGTTTCTTATCTTGCACTAAATGACGATTACGAGCATGCAGGACGCGGAGGCGTTGGTACGAACGCTGGTCATACAGTTTGTATTGGCGGTAAAAAATACCAATTAAGCATGATGCCTTCTGCTTTTACAAACCCTCATACAAGGCTTTATATCGGCAAAGGTGTTCTTGTCGATCCAAAAATACTATTGAAAGAAATCGAACTATGTGGGGTAGACGATAGGTTCTACGTAGATAGATTATGTCCTATTATCGAACAACACCATATAGATGGAGATAGAACAGATTATAACAAACTTAAACTAGGTACCACTGGAACAGGATCAGGAATTGCGCAAAGAGACAGAGTAGCCAGGTCTGATAAACTTAGATTTGCAAAAGATGTACCAGAACTTACCAAATATGTGACTAACGTTTCAAGATGTCTGATTGTTGGAATGTCTAATGGACAAAGAGCTCTTGTTGAAATGACTCAAGGAACAATGCTTTCTCTTTACGGTTTTGAAACCGAGCAAGGTCTTACTTATCCTCAGGTCACATCAAAAGACACAACAGCGGCTTCAGGTTGTGCTGATGTTGGAATAGGACCAACTCATGTGAAAGATGTTGTTGTTGTTTACAAAGCAATACCTAGTAGAGTAGGAACCGGAATTTTTCCTGGAGAACTTTCTAAAGCAGCTCAAAAACAGCTAAGGGCAGAAGGAAAAGGAGAATATGGTACTGTTACTGGTAGGCAAAGAAGACTAGGTGAATGGGCAGATGAAGCTTTTAAGTTGGCAAGAATGACCGCTGATATAAATGGAGCAACACAAATTGCTATCACAAAAATCGATATGGCTTATCCTGATAACAAAGGAGTAAGGTGTTATAAAGGACTCACAAATCCTGCAAGAGGTTTTATAGAACAGCTTGAAGACAAAATGCAGCTTCCTGTTACTCTGATTGGAACCGGTGAAGAGGTATTTGATATTGTTGATAGACGTTAAGATTATTCTCTTTTTTCCAAGTAAACACCATGCGAACCAACTTCTTCTTCTGATATTGTTTCAACCACTGCGTTTCTATGCATCTCATCTATTGTCCTGCAGCCAGCTTTTCTAGTACCAGCTTTCAGTTGTTCCATTGCTCGAGTCAGATACGGCTCTAGAGGACCTACATAATCTACCCAAGCATCAATGCCTTCATCAAATTCTAGATTATAACCTCTTCTCTCTCGCCAATTTTTTGCGCGCTGAGATCCTTCGCCCCAGTATGGTTTTTTAGGAGGAGAAAATTTATAATTAATTTCAGTAGGACTTTCATTTGTTCCTGCAAAAAATTTACCAGCCATAATAGAATCAGCACCTAATGCAAGTGCAACTACCATATCTCTGACGCTGCGCACACCACCATCAGCAACTATTGGGACATATTCCCCTGTTTCTTCAAAGTACTTATCTCTGGCTTTTGCTACATCTTCTATTGCTCTATCTTGGCTTCTTGCAACACCTATTTGTTCTGGCGTTATACATATGGAAGCTATTCCCATTCCTGCTTTAACTGAATGTACTCCGCAATCTTTTACAAGAAAATTAAAACCATCTGCTGTTACAACATTTCCACCTATGATAGAAATTCCAGGATATTTTTTTAGTGCAAAATGTGATGTATCAGCAACATGATCTGTCCAACCTTGGGAAGTGTCTATTAAAATTAAATCAGCTCCGGAATCTACAACAGCTGGAATTCTATCCTCATAATCATGTGTATTTACTGCAGCGATTACTCTCAATCTTTTCATATCGTCTATCAGTTCAGTTTTGTATTCTCGATGGTCCCTGATGTCTTTTCTAAATATAACATCTCTTAATCTACCGTCTCTGTAAATTACTGGTAAAGCACTATTATGACTAGATTTTGCTTTTACATTTGCTTGTTTGACGTCATGCCCAACTTCATCGTGATAAACAACATCAAGTTTAGTAACAGGTTGCATCCTATCGCTTATTTTCAATCCGTTATGCAGCTCTGGATCAAAATCATTATCCGTTATAACTCCAAAAAGTATTCCATGTTGATCTCTATTGTCTGTAACAAAGAACTTTGAATAACCTGTTCTTTGCATTCTTTCTGCGACATAAAAAATACTATCATCAGGAGAAACGACTTCCGGTTCAATGAAAGCACCTTTATGCCTTTTAACAGCTTTGACAATCTCAGCTTGTTCTTCTACTGTTTGGCTGCAATAAATGGCTGCAAGGCCACCTAATCGCGCAAGTGCAATTGCCATATTCTGACCTGAAACAGATTGCATTGCAGCACTAATTATTGGAATACCTAATCTGATCGTAGGTTCTGTTTTACCAGGAATAAATTTTACAAGGGGTGATGATATATCTATTGAATCTGGCGAAAGGTCTCTCTTTATGTAGCCAGGTAATGTAATTAATCCGCTATAAGCAGACACATTGCTTAAAGGAATTTCTTTAACTCTATATGAAGAAAGCGGCAGTGCTTGAGGTTGTCTTATTATTTCTCTTGCCATATCATTATTAGTCCATGAAAAATATTTATAATTACTTGACACACGCTTCAATGAAACCGAGAAACATGGGATTCGGTTGCAGCGGCCTTGAGGTGAATTCTGCATGTGCCTGAGTTGCTACAAAGAATTTGTGTCTGGGGATTTCAATAAATTCTGGCAGATTTTTCTCTTCATATGTGCCCGAAATGGCAAAGCCTTTTTCTTCCAAGATTTTGTGAAATTTGTGAACAAGTTCATATCTGTGGCGATGCCTCTCGGATACAATGTCTTTTCCGTAGAGTTTTCTTGCCAGTGAGTTTGGCTTCAATCTTGCCGGATAATCTCCAAGCCGCATAGTTCCACCCAAGCGCGAATGTTCTATGTTGCTTTCCTGGTCTGGAATGATATCTATGATTGGGCATTCAGTCTCTGGATCGACTTCGGTGGTGTGCGCATCTTTCAAGCCGCATATACTTCTTGCAAATTCTACGACAGCTAGTTGCATCCCGTAGCACAAGCCCAAATAAGGTATATTGTTTTCTCTTGCATATTTGATAGCCTGAATCTTTCCTTCTATGCCTCTCTTTCCAAAACCGCCCGGCACTATTATGCCATCAAAATCTTTCAGAGCCTCTTCAGGTGAAATTTTTCCATCTTCTATATCTGTAGATTCAACCCATTTTATTTTGACCCTTGCGTCAAAATATGGTGCTGCATGCTCAATGGATTTTATAATGCTCAGATAGGAATCGTGAACATTCGTATACTTGCCTACTATGCCTACGACAATTTCTTTGTTTGCATTCCTAATCTTATCAACAAAATCTTCCCAGTTCTTGAAATTTATCAGGTTGTCAGTATTTTCTCTCGGCGCTATATTGAGTATCTTGAATAATTCAGCATCCAGTCCGATATCTCGTAGAATTAAAGGAATTTCATATACGTTTGAAAAATCGTATAAGTTGTAGACTCTTTCAGGAGGCACATTGCCAAAAACACTTATTTTGTCTGCTACTGAATTTGTTATCGGTGTCTGTGACCTGCATATAATCATGTCTGGCTGAACACCCAAAGCCATCAGTTGCCTGAAACCAATTTGCGCAGCTTTGCTTTTGTGTTCTCTGAGCGAGCCTGGCTCAATGATATAAGTAACGTTGACAAACATAACATTCGATTGACCTTCTTCATGTCTCAGCTCTCGCATAGCTTCAACAAAATATGAATTTTCCAAATCCCCAACTGTCCCTCCAACCTCGACAAGCACAATGTCTGCGTTGCTTTTTAGTGCCAATTCTCGCAGGAATTGCTTTATCTCCCCTGTGACGTGCGGAATGAACTGAACATCCCTTCCAAGATATTTGCCAGCGCGCTCCTTGTCTATGATAATCTTGAATATCTTACCGCCAGTCAGGTAATTATCCTTTGTAAGGTTTCGATGCAAAGCCCTTTCATACGAGCCTAAATCAAGATCGCACTCGGTACCGTCCTGAAGAACAAAGACTTCGCCATGCCTGAACGGGTTTAGCGTACCGGCATCATAGTTTATGTAGCCGTCAAATTTTACGGGAGAAATCTTCAATCCATGACAGCTAAGCAATGTGCACAGAGCACCTGAGAAAGTGCCTTTACCAACGCCAGACATGACACTGCCGGTAACAATAACATATTTTGTTTTATCTTTTACGTAACCTTCAGGGAAAGGAGAATAAGACTCTCTTTCTAGCGTCTTCTCAGCAAGAACTTTACGCGAGTTTGGCGTCATCTCATATTTTCATCTAACAACTATTAAAAGATTTTTTATTTGTTACTCTTCTTGACGTAAAATATCAGCAATTATAACAGGACGTTTTGGCAAGCAATCGCCTTTATGCCATTTTAAGTCTTCAGGCCTGGCTGATTCTTTTACTATCTTTTCACTTAATCTTACTAAATAAGAACGTTCACCGCCTTCTATTTCACCATATAAAGTGTCAACGAGCCTTCTTTGCCTATCTATAGAAGAAACACAAGTTATTTTTGAAGGGGCAATGGGCCTTTCGTATGCTGACAAATCTACAGGAGCAAATGAAATTCCAGTTATTAATATCGGTATCATTATTGACAATTTTCTAAATACGTACTGCACAATATTTTATTGGTTTTGCTTAACAAAAAGCTATCGGAATCAAAAGAATATCTGGTGAGCATTACTATTCAATCACATTCACTGAAATAGTAAAAAAGAAAAATAAGAAAAAAGTGAAAAGGATCAGATGATCTTTGTCATGGCGCTTGTTGCGCATAGTGGACATCTAAAAGTTTTGTAGGTCCATTCAAACTCGCAGCCATGGCACCGCCACATCTCGATGTGCGTTTTTTTGTATTTGCTTTTCTTCCTTCTGGCCACTTTCATTCCACCAATTACTAGCGAATTACATTTAGAAGTAGTTACTATATGGCGAGAAGTTCTATATATAGGTTTTAATATCCTTTCCAGTATCGGTTTGAGACAACTGTATGTAACTTGAACAATAGAGGCGTGGCTATTATTGTTAATACCACAAAGGAAAGCATCAGCGTGTAAAGGCTTCCTGTTATCACGCCAAAAGAAAGTGCTATCTGGGAAATGACAATGCCGTATTCTCCTCTTGGAACCATGCCAATAGCTATTGTTGCCTGATCTTTTGCATTAAAGCCGAAAAAGCGCGCAAAAAATCCTGAACCAATGGCTTTTGTAATGCTTCCGATAGCAAAAAGCATTAGCACTATGTGCCAGTTCGAGCTTATCGAACCGATGTCTATTAAGATACCGCTGTATGCAAAGAAAAGTGGTATGAAAAAACCATAGCCAATGATGCGAAACTTAGGCAATATTACAGGTTCTGTGTACTGACTCTTGCTCATTGTTATGCCTGCAAGAAATGCTCCTGTCACAGCTGCAACACCTATGCTATCGCTTAGGAAAGCAGTCACGAAGATTATTACTATCGGCAGGGAGAGTAGCATCTGCTCGTCACGGATAAATCTAAGGAAAGAAAGCATACGTGCAACCACTTTCGAACCAAATGTAAGCACAACAAGTATGAAGCCAAGGACAGCGAAGAACAAAGAAAACACATTCCATATGTTCACACCACCCGCAGTGAAGTAAGTGGTTAGAATAGATAACGCAAGTATGGCTACAATGTCGTCGGCAACAGCTATGACAGCAAGCATGCGCCCTACTCGTGTCTGAAATTCGCCTTTTTCTATAAGAATCTTAAGAGGTATTGCTGTGCTGGTTGATATCATGGCCACTCCCAGGAAAAGCCCTATGTTGAAGTCTCCGAAGAGATACCATCCTGCAGCCAGGCCACCAAGGAAGGTAAGAATTGCTCCACTTACTGCAAGAAAGCTTCCTGTGTAAACATTCTTTCTTATATCATCATATTTTGTTGAGAGACCTATCATGAATAGCAAAAAAAGTATGCCGAAGAAAACAATCTGCTCGAATATGCCATTTGGTGAAACTATACGGAAAACTGGAACTAACAAAATACCAGCAGATATTTCGCCGACAAGCGATGAAAAGCCAATTCTTTCTGTGATTTCTCCGAGAACTTTGGCAGCTAGCAAGAGAACAGCGATATCAATCAAAAGCTCAGTTGTCATGGGAATGCCTCTGGCAAAGCAATAACAATTCCCTGGTCGCTATATATAGGTTTCTGATTTTATATTTGCAAATGACTGGCAAAAAAGACATAATAACAGTGATAAGACTTGTAAAAAATGAAGTAGATAAGTTTCGGGATCCTATCGTCACAGAAGTTGGGGAAATCACAAGAAGCCCTTACCAGGTACTTATTTCCTGTCTCCTTAGTTTGCGCACAAGAGACGAGACTACAGCAAGGGCATCAGAGCGTCTCTTTGCATTAGCCAAAACGCCGAAAGAAATGATCAAGCTCTCAACGAAGCAGATAGAAAAAGCAATTTACCCTGTGGGATTCTACAAGACAAAAGCAAAAAGAATAAAGGAAATATCTCAAAGGATATTGAAGGAATATGAAGGGCAAGTTCCTGAAGATTTTGATAAGCTGATGCAATTCAAAGGTGTTGGCAGGAAAACTGCGAACATTGTGATGTGCTATGGTTTTAACAGAGCTGGATACATAGCTGTCGACGTACACGTGCACAGAATTCCAAATCGTCTTGGCTGGCTGAAAACAAAAAAACCAGAGCAAACAGAAAAAGCATTAAAGAAAATCCTGCCCAAAAGATACTGGCGCGATTTCAATGACACTTTTGTAACTTTTGGACAGAATATCTGTAAACCTGTTGGACCCAAATGCGGCACATGCCCTGTGAAAAATTACTGCAAATATTACAAGAATGTTTATCTCAAACAAAAATCTTAAAAAGCACAAATTGAAAAATCTAAAGTTTAGAATCTATTGAGAAGCGACTTACCACTTCTTCTTTCAACCTGTATTTCTTCCAAACTGCGATAGCCTATTTTTTTCATCTTTCTAAGTAGCTCTCTCTCCATTCTAGGTTTCAGTCCCAGTCCATGGTAAGTATAAGGTGTATAACCTTCCAACAGTGTTGCTCCTGCATCAAATGCATCATAAGCATCCTCTCCGCTGCTTATGCCACTAGTCGCAACAATTACTGCAGACGGGAAAGCTTTTCGAGTATCTCTCACAGCTCTTAGCATGTATGGTTTTTGGGACCTGCCGCTTCTACCTGCAGAAGCATATCCCCATTCCTTGAAAGGCAGCTGATCCCTTGGGAAAGATTTTGTGTTGACATCAACAACACCATGACCACCACCTTCCAAGAAAGCATTTACAAGATCTAAGTGTTCTTTTCTTTCTTTCTCGTCATCTTCATAGGGGCCCATTTTAACTAACCTTAGTTTTGAAGCTGCATATTTTCTCATCAGTTCTGAATTGTCACGAAAAACCTTTGGTGTTCTAAGTAATTTTAATGCATTCGTGTTTGGTGAGAAAGGATTCCAAACAAATCCATGAAAATAAGGATCTAGTTCTTTTAGCAATAACTCCATTTCCTTCATTGCAACATCTATAGCATTTTCAGCAGAGAGCGGAAGACCACAGATGCTTGCATAAACAACTGGGCTTCCCCTTCGTGCTCTGAAGTTCATTAAATTGCTTTTTGTATAATTTAATCCTTCACATGGAAAACCTTGAGCATTATAGAGATCCTCATTTTTTGGATCGACAGCAACTCTGGGCTTGTCATTTCCATCCCTTTTATTAACAACAACTGTTCCCATTTCCTGAAAGCCGAATACATAAGAAAAAGCTTCTAATGCGTCGCCGTTCTTGTCCATGCCGGCGGCAGTTCCGAAAGGCGACATACGCCTTCCGCCAAAGTCAATTTGAAGTCCTTCTGGTGTTTTAAACAGCCGTCTATTACTTCTAATTACTGTGAGCGCATTAGGATCATTAAGAAGTCTTAATGTATATTCATGAACAGCTTCAGCATCTCCATGATTCCTTCTATAAAGTTCTGGTCTTACTACATGCTTGAAAAACCAAGGATGGCGTAGGCTATAACGAAAAGTAAACATTTCAAAGGGATTCAAAGCCATAATTTATTCTACACTTGAAAATATTTAATGATTAAAACCAGCACGCATGTAATGGTAAATAACTGCAATAAAAAGACCATATCATTAAATATTTCTGAAACACTTTATACTCAATGAAATGCCCAGATGATTCTGAGAAATCAATATCGTTCATAAGCATTTCTTTCAAAAACCTTCGGTTTTCAAAATGAGATTCGCCCACATGTCTGATGTTCATCTTGGTGTATGGAGCAACCATCCAGAGCTCAAGGAGCTTTCTATTCAGTCATTTGAACAAGCAATAGACAGATGTATTCTCGAGCAATTAGATTTTATTGTTATTGCAGGAGACCTTTTTGATACATCTTTGCCACCGATTGACATACTGAAGCGCGCAGCTGCAAAATTCAGACAGTGCAAAGAAGCAGGGATAAGAGTCTACGCAGTTCCAGGTTCACATGACTTTTCGCCCACGGGAAAAACAATGCTTGGCGTTCTTGAAGAAGCCGGGTTAATGACGAACGTTGCGAAATTTGAGGAAACGGATAGCAGAACACGATTGATCTTATACAGAGACGAAAGCGGCGCTTTGCTGGGAGGCATAGCAGGCAAGAAAGGCGCCCTTGAGGATTCAGACTTTGAAAGCCTTGACAAGGAATATGATGAAAAGGGCTTCAAGATATTTATTTTTCATTCAGCGATTAGCGAATACAAACCGCCTCATCTGAAAGATATGAGATCAGTGTCGCTGAAGTCCCTGCCAATAGATTTCGATTACTATGCTGCTGGCCACATCCACATGAAACACATTGATGAAGAAAATCGGATCTTCTTTCCCGGATCTATTTTCCCATGCGATTTTAACGAGCTTGAAAACAACCAATGCGGTTTCTACATAGTCGATGAAAAAATGAATTACGAGTGGATAAAAACCACGTCATTTGACAGCGTTGTGATAAAACTTTCTGTTGATGGAATGAAGGTTGCTGAAGTCGAGGAATACATTCTTGAAAAGATCGGAAAAGAAAAGCTAGAAAAAAATATTTTGCTGCTGAAGCTTGATGGCGTTCTAGACGGCAAGCAGACAGATATAAACTTCAAAACGATATCAAACAAAGCTCTGGAAAAGGGCGCAATATCAGTCAAAAGAAGCGTTCATATAACCTCAAAGGAATTAGGCGAGATTGCAGTCAAGCCGAATACGAACATAGAACTTCTTGAGAAAGACGTCATAAAAAACCACAAACCGCAGAAAAGTATTTTTCAACTGCCATCTGATAAAGAAGAAAAGCTCATTCTCGATTTAATGAATCTATTCAAAGATGAAAAGCAAGAAGACGAAACAACCTACGTTTTTGAGGAACGTGTGAGGCAGAATGTGAAAAAAGTGCTGGGGATTTAGCTCATGCTGCTTAAAACATTACAACTGAAAAACATCCGCAGCTACACTGATGAGGTTATAGAATTCCCCGAGGGTTCGTTACTTCTAGCAGGCGATATAGGCTGCGGGAAGTCGACGATATTGTTGGCAATAGATTTTGCCTTATTCGGTCTTACACGAAGCGAATTGGAAGGCACAGACTTATTGAGGCACGGGAAAAGCTTTGGTTCTGTTGAGCTTGAATTCGTTCTTGACGATAAGAACTGTAAAATAAAAAGAACCCTGAAAAGATCAAATAGTAGTATTGCACAAGACTCAGGCTTGCTTGTCATAGATAATAGACCTTTCAATGGAACTGCTACAGAGTTGAAAGCAAAGATGCTTGAGATGCTTGGATATCCTATGGAATTTTTGAAGAAAAATAAACCTGTTTTCCGTTATACTGTTTACACACCACAAGAGCAGATGAAACACATCCTACTTTCAGATGACAGATTAGAAATACTCAGGAAAATATTCAATATAGATAAGTATGGCCAAATAAAAAACAACTCCAAAATTTTCATTGCTGAGTTAAGAGCGATGAAACGAGAACTTGAATCGTTCTCGAGAGACCTTGAAGACAAAATCAAGACATTGGAAGACTTACGATATAGCTTGAATAATCTTCACCGCGAAAATTATACTGAAAAAGAAAAACTTGAAAATATTGACAGAAGGCTTGAGAAAAAACAGATTGAGGCAGTAGGTCTAAAATCCAAAATCGAGGAATCGAGAAATAAAAGAAAAGACAAGGAGAAACTGGAAATAGAGGTTTCTGGCAAAATAAACAGGCTTGGAAGATTAGAAAAGGAATTTGTTGATGTTCAAGAAAGTCTCATCAGCAATGAAAAGGAAATCTACGAAATCAATAAAATCCAAAAACCAACAAAAACTGAAGACGAAATAGAGGAACTCGTCTCTGCTGCTGATGCAGAACGGCTGAAACTTCTCAAGCAAAAAGCCTATACGGAAAATGATATAACCAAGCTTTCGCAGATTCTGGAAAAAGGGTTTTGTGTTGTTTGCAACCAGCCTGTAAATCATCCAGAATCATTCAGTGAGAACATAGAAAAAAAGAAACACCAGAATAGCAATTTTGCTTCAAAGATATCAGAATTGGAAAACACTCTATTTGTACTAAGGAAGCAAGAAAAAGATATTATGAGTTATTCTGCGGCATTGCTTAGAAAATCAAAAATCGAGAAAGATATTGAGTTGTTTTTATACAAGAGATCTATTTTGGAAAAAGAAAAAACAGAAATAGAAAATGATTCTCAGATACTCAGAAATAAAATAGAAAACCTTGAGTCTATGTTATTTGATTTAAGGCATTTAGACGAATCTTGGAAATCTTTGGAAAATGAAATCTCAGCCATCAGAAACGAAAAACTCTCTGCAGAAAAACGCATAGCAAAAATAGAGCAACAAGTAGAAGATATAGAAATTCATATTGCTGCAATGGAAAAGGAAATGGAAGAAAAAAGAAAAAGCAGGCAGAAAATCTCCATCATTTCAGAACTGGTTTCTTGGCTAGATGACTACTTTCTGGCCCTTATGGACATTATGGAAAGGAACGTAATGTATACCATCCAGAATCAATTCAACGAATACTTCCAGTCATGGTTTGGAATATTGATGAATGACGAACAGCTTTCTACACGCATAGGAGACAGATTTGAAACTATTGTGGAACAAAACGGCTATGAGACAGATTATCATAACCTTTCAGGCGGCGAGAAAACAGCAGTAGCTTTGGCTTACAGACTTGCGCTGAACCGTGTGATGAATGACATAATAGAAAACATGAAGACAAAAGACATAATCATCCTTGATGAGCCAACAGATGGCTTTAGTAGCGATCAGCTTGATAGGATAAGATATGTACTTGAGGCACTGAAGCTAAAGCAAGTAATAATAGTCTCTCACGAACCCAAGATTGACACATTCGTTGACAATGTGATAAGAATTCATAAAGATGACCATGTGTCCAAGATTATCCGATAGTTCTTTTTCCAAGGTTTTTCAAATAGCTAGACACACTTTAGTGCGTCATTTCGTTTAAGAAAAAAGCTTTATTCCTCGATCCGCGGTGCTAGAATGAATCCAAGATTCATTTTGCCTGGCACATCGAAGCTTATCCTCATAGGATAATCAGTTGACATGTGCAAAGAAGCCATTTCTGCAACCTTTTTTGCCTTGATAATTTTTTTCAAGTAGTCAACAGAGTATCTTGCCCTGACAGGTTCATTAACATTCAGTATGTTCAGGCCTTCTGTACCTGTGGGCAGCATCAACTGTGTTGAAGACGAATCGCTTTCGCTTTTCATAACAAAAGAATCCTTCCTCACAGTTAAAACAACAGAATCGGTTATCAGTTCTGCGTCCTCTATGCCGCTTCCAAGAACTTCTGAGTTTATCCTGATGTTCGCTGAGAAATCGAGCTTGTCGACAGGTGGGCTATCTTCTTTAGACACGCCTATAAGCGGCAATACAAAACTTCTTGTTGAATCGCTTTCCAATGTCAGGTAAAGTTTGTTATCTTCAACTTTTATCTTAAGCTTGTCCTGTGGCCTTGCCCTGCGTAACACAGACAACAGGCTTATTAGATTTACTCCTATTTTCATGTCGCTTTGATGATTGTATTCTTTGAAGGCATTGCGTGAAAGCACGAAATCAACAACGACGACTACTGCTCTGTCTGCAGATATCATTTCGATGCCTTTTTCCTTTATGTGGAGCTCTGTCTCATCAAGAAGCTCGGCTATTGTTGCAAGGCTGTCGCGCAACAAGGCGACATCTTCTAGAACTGCAGAGAATGTTTCTGGCATTTTCAATCAACCTCATAAACGTCTTGACATGTTGGCATACTCCTTGCCGTCTCCAAAGACCAGTTCAGCATATTTAACATCTAATCCGTCTTCTCGCGTTGCAACAAACAAATATCCCCATGAACCATGGTCTGAATAACTTATACCGGAAAGGTTTACCCACGGATGGTCTCTCATAAATCTCTCAAAAGGAGCCTGGAATTTTTGAGGCGCATCTTCAATGCGATCTACTGGCACATGTTCAGCTACTGGCATTTTTTCACCCAAAAACTTTCCTATAAAGGTCCATATCAAGTGCATTCATATTCTGGATAATTTCTGCTCTTAATTCGTAGCTGTCTTCTAATGGCAATACACGACAGAAAACACGAACTACACTGTTCGCATTCACAATTTGCTGATCCACAACTATTTCAGCAGAAGCCGAACCATCATCTAGAATAATTGTGCCGTCAGCCCTGTCAACAACTTTTCCCAGTAGCATTACCCGTATGTCTCTTTCAGGATTAATCTCTGATATTTTCTTTGGCGTGGCGCTTGCTCTTTTGTAAAGCTTTTGCTCAGTCTGTTCAGGCATGCATAGAATACGCGATGAAATTATTTAAACTAAGTTAAAATTAGTAAGCTGCGATGTAAATGAGTAATACCATACTTTAAAGGATCTTAATACCTCTTCAAAATCTCTTGAAGTTTCTTCTCAGAGACAACTTTACCATCGGCCTTGATCAAGGGCAGTGCATCAATCCCGTCTTTCTTGATTATGTCAATTATATCCTTGTGCGGCTTAATCTGATCTTTATTAAAAACGTCTATTTTCTTCAGGAGTATGCTGCCACTATATCTTTTATAGAGGTCAAGAATAAGCACATCTAACTCAGTTGATATTTCACTGCTGCCCTTTATTTCAAATATCTCAATAAGCAATTTCTTCATGTTTAGAAGAAGACAGAAAAGTTTTAAAAAGGAAGCAGGTACTGCCAACCACCACATACCAGACACTTAACTGGTGAACGGTTGTCTTCTTTTGTATTTCCGCATTTCTGGCATCGCACCTTGAGCATGACTTCACATCTAATGCTGCTTTATTTATTCCTGTGGTTTCACAAGGTGGGACAGAATAGGCTTCAATCACAGTCCCAATAGAAAAGTATAAAACTGTTATCTATCAAGACATTATGGCTGGTTGTGAATGGTCTCTGAGTCGACACTTGCAATTTCTTCAGATATAGTGAAAGTTATAGTTGTTGTTATCATAGCTTATTCAATAAAAAAACTTCTCACCGACACTATAGTGAATAATTTTGCGCGTAGTGTCAAGCTCACAGAACATGATTTGACATCTCTAAAAAAGATTTTTGCTGTGATAATCTACTTTGGGGCATTTGTTTACATCCTTAGTATCTTCCAGCTGCAGGCACCACTGCTTGCGTTGCTTTCTGGAGCAGGCTTCGCCGGAATAGTCATAGGTTTTGCAGCGAAAGACCTCATTGCAAACTTCATAGGGGGTATTATTCTTCTTTTAGACAGGCAGTTCAAGATCGGTGATATAATAGAAATTGACAATGTAGTAGGAAAAGTTTCTGACATATCCGTGCGGACCACCATCATATTGACCGCGGATGGTGAGTATGTGACAATACCGAACGCGAACATAATGAATTCAGTCATAAAAAACCGCTCAGCCCCGGACTCTAAATATAGGATAAGAATCCCTATAAGTGTTGATTACAAGACAGATATGAAAAAGCTTACTAAAGTTGTAGTTGAAACACTTGCAAAACTTGACTACGCCTTAGAAATCCCGCCTCCTGAACTTATATTCAAGAGCTTTGGTCAGTCGTCCATTGATTTTGATGCAACTTTCTGGATAGATATACTAAAATCCAGCTTTATCAACACAAAAGGTGATGCTGCTCAGAAACTGAAGGTGGCGCTTGACAAGGCTCGCATAAAGATACCTTATCCACATGTAGAAATCGTTAAAGGGAAATAACAAAACAGAAATACGTTGCAATTTTATTGGAATAAATAAAATCAAAAATTATTTACAATTCTTCGTCGTCACCAAAGTCGTCGCCTTCGTCGTCTTCTGAATCTTCGTCGTCACCAAAGTCGTCGTCATCTGCGAGCTTTCTTTTCATTAGTTCACCTCTTGAAGATTGAATTTAGTTAGTTACACTCACAATAATTATTTAAAGATTATTTTCCATGCGAAACAGCCCTCAAAGTTTATTAGATACCTTTTTCATCAAATATCTGTTGTTGAATGCTAAATGGGGTGTGGGTATGAGAATTAAGCACTGCATCAACTGCAGGGATGGCCGGCTAGTCAAGCATGGATTGGTTGTTTTCTGTGGTTTCTGTGGAAAAGAATTCAATATGAACAGGCTCAAATGGTAAAGCCTCTTTTCTTTCAAAAGAAAAGATCCTTGGGGGAAAAGAAACAAAAAGGTAGACATTAGTTTTATTTGCGAGTGTGGTTGAAATGAAATTCGATATAAAGTATTGCGTGCCGTGCGGTTATTTACCACGTGCAAAAGAGCTGAAACAAAAGCTTGAAAAAGAGTTTAAAGCAGACGTAACGCTTGTTGATGGCGAGCGAGGTATTTTTGATGTTACTGCCAACGGCAAGCTTATTTTTTCAAAGCACAAAGAAGGCAGATTCCCTGAATGGGATGAAATAAAGGCTGCACTAAAGAAATAACTAATTTTTAGCCAACAGACTGTAGAGCAGAGCCATTCTGACATACAAACCATTCGCGGACTGCCGGAAATATGCTGCTCTTGGGTCTGAGTCAACTTCCGTTGATATTTCCTCGTTTCTTGGAAGAGGATGCATGATTATTGATTTTTCTTTCATTTTCCTTGTCATGTTCGTATTCACTATGTAGCAGCCTCCTTCAAGGCTCGATTGATGCCTTTCTTTCTGTAAGCGTGTGACATACAAAACGTCTATTTCGCTGATAATATCCTCTATATCTTCAGACTCTGTAAAATCCATTTCCTTTTCCAATAGATAATTCCTTATATCATCTTCCATTTTCAGGGCGTGTGGAGAAATAAAGGACATTTTATTGCCTTTGAAATGACTGAGCAGGTATGCAAGCGAGCGGACTGTTCGGCCTTTTTTTAGATCTCCAACAAAAGCTACCTTCAAAGAATCTATTCTTCCTATTTCTTGTTGTATAGTATATATGTCAAGCAATGCCTGTGTTGGGTGCTGGTTTGATCCATCACCAGCATTTATTACAGGAGCTGTGGAAAACGCTGAGGCGCGAAGTGCAGCCCCGTTTTCATTATGACGAATCACTATAACATCAGGCAGATAGCCATTGACAACCCGCATAGTGTCTTCTATTGTTTCGCCCTTTATTGTTGAAGAGAATTCTGTTGCGTTTTCAGTGCTTACTACACTTCCACCAAGTTTTGTCATTGCCATCTCAAAAGAAAGTCTTGTACGCGTAGATGGCTCGTAAAAAAGACTTATCATTGTCTTTCCTTTTAGAGCTTCCGAATATTTCTCAGTGTTTGATTTGATACTATTTGCAAGCTCAAAAACGCCCTCTAGATCTTTTCTGTTTTTGAATTGCCTTGTATCCAATATATGTCTTACGCTTGCAGAAGAAGAAAGAAAATTCTTTGTAGCTGTTTCAAGATCCAAATAAACCCTCTATCAATAAGATCTGAAATCTTTTAAGTCTATTCTGGCCATCCTATGCTTATTTTACTGCCAGTAACGATGCCATTTTGTTGTGCAACATCTTTATTGACTTCAAGAACGTATTTTGCACTGCCCTGTGATTGATAAGTTCTGCAAGGATCTTCGTAGCACGGTTCCATTGTCTCTATATTCACAACAGTAAGGTCTGCAGAGATGAAAATGGCACCCAAAGATATTTTTGTGTTTTTCATCCAGAAGCTACGAGGTGCTTCTTCTGGAAAGATAAAAAGCATTCCTTTGTTTTCAGCAAGACTTTCCCTGAACATAAGGCCTTTTTGCCATTCTTCAGGAGAATCTGCCACTTCAACATAAATCGTTTTATTGTTCAAGATAACTATTACAGAATTGTTTGGGTTGCTATCAGAAACACAGCCAATAGCAAAGACTATTGTTAGGAGTAGAAGCACTTGTTTCAGCATACGAATTAGTGAATTTCGTGTGTTTTTAACCTTTTCTGCATCTATTCTCGGATACCAATAGTAGTTTTATACTACTTTTTGGTATTAGAAATAAAAAAGGGTGAAAAGAGAAATGGTATTTAGAGGCGGCAGAAGTTTTGCTCCGCGTGAAATGCATAAAGCTATATGCTCTACATGCAAGCAAGAATGCGAAGTTCCGTTCCAGCCAACAGAAGGCAGACCTGTATTTTGCAAAGACTGTTTCAGAAATTCAAGAAGTTTTAATAGCTAAAGTAAAAATAAGTTAGAATTTCTTACAGAGAAAATATTTTAGTTGCTTTATTTTTTCAATAATTTACATCATATCCATTTCCCAGTTCTTTGGAACTTTTATCTCAGATTCTTTCAGTTTCCTTTGGATCTCTTCAAAATCTTTGTCTTCCATCTTTAGTTTTGGATATGAAATTATCACGCTGTCGTTTGCAAATCTTGGAATGATATGGAAATGTATATGATCAACAATCTGGCCTGCATGCCTGCCAGTATTCTGGAGTATATTTATGCCGTCTGCATTGAGATTCTCTTTTATCTTCTTTGCAATGATCTTTGCAACTACAATCGCTTTTCCCAGAGATTCGTCATCGGCGTCTAAAATATTTCCAGCATGCTTTTTTTGCATCACAAGTGTGTGACCTGGGTTTGCTGGATTTATATCTAGAAATGCAAGGACATCTTTGTCTTCGTAAACCTTGCGTGATGGTATCTCACCATTGATTATTTTGCAAAAAATACAGCCCTGCATCAAATCTCACCTTTCCCTTTCTTTCTTATGACAAATTGTGTATTAGTTGGATCTAATAACAAATCATATGTTAGTGTTGTATCACCAAACACAGCATGTAATTCCTTTTGTGCAGTTTCTACTATTCTTTCAATACCTTTTATTGTGCCTTTGTAATCTTTTACATTGACCCTGAAGCCTGTGACATCCTCTCCAGTTTTATATACAGTTACCACTGCTGGTATACCATATTTCGTAAATTCTGTTCTTAGTACAATTGCACCCACATCTAGTTGCCTGCGTATCTCTGGATCAATCATCTGCTATGATATTACAAAAACCGATTTAAAGCTGCAACGGAAGCACGAAAAAGATAGACACGAATGAAGCTGCAAATGCGGCAGCCATTATCAATAGTCTTGCAATTGTGCCATCGATCTTTCCAATAAAATACAGAGCAAAAAGAGGTAATGGAATAACATTCAAAATTATCATAAACAAGAAAAAAGGCTCACCAAGAAGCCCAATTTCAGCTGCCTTGCCAACGAATGGTAAGAAAACAAAGAGGAACAATACGAAGTAAACAGCAAATGTGATAATCAGGTTTTTGCTGTACCTCTCGAAATTGATCTCCATATGATTATTTCTAGAGTTGATAATTAAAGGTTTCTGCTTTTTATTCTTTCTTAATTTGTTCAAGTGTCTTGTATTTACCTTCTTTTAACCATTTGTCATGATTTTTCTCATATTCTTCAGTATTCTTTTTTGTTTGTTCTGAGAGTTCCATATCATCTTCCATCATAAATTCTTTTTTTTGTAACTTTTAAAGCTGCATCACACTAAGATTCCAAAAAGGGGTCGTAGTATAACCTGGGAAGCTTTCCATTATGCATCATGGAATGCTTGGGGAATTAGTACAGCAGTCTCCAAAACTGCCCATGGGGGTTCGAAAAGCCTTTTCTTTTTGAAAGAAAAGCCCTGGGAAAGAAAACCTAAGGGTTGCAAATATGCAACGTTACGAAAGTCCCTCCGACCCCACTTTTATAATCAACTTTAAATATATAACTTTTATAAGTTACTTATAACAGTTATTAGGTGAGCAAATGGAAACGACAACTATTCCAATTAGCAAGGAAGTAAGAGACCTTTTGAAGAAAACCGGTCGCAAAGACGAGACTTACGATGACATACTCAGAAATCTCCTGAAAGCCAGCGAAATAAAGAAATTCTACGACGAGATGGAAAGAATCCTGGCAACAGAGGAGTTTGTTCCTCTTGGCAAAGTTTGATATTTTCCTTTCTAAAACAGCAAGTAAGGAACTGAATTCGTTAGACAAAACTACTCAAGACAGGATTAGAACTGCTCTCAAAGAACTCGCGAACAATCCATTTCAGTCAAGGCCGAAGGCTGATATCAAGAAACTTCACAAGATGTCAAAGCACCAGTTTTACAGGCTTCGTGTAGGAAATTTCAGAGCTATTTATGTGATAGAAGATAGAACTGTCAAAGTTACAAGAATAATTTTGCGAGGAAAGGGATATGAATGGTTGGATTAATCTAACCTCTTAAGAATTAGCTTATCCGTAGTACTTTTGGTCTAATGCCGAGTTTACCTAATTCATGACTTTCGGCTGTTCTTGTGACTTCGTCTGGATCGCTTATGCTATATGCAAAAAACGGAGCTTCTACTGCTCTTTGTCCTAGACTATCCATATGGTCTAAAACTAAGGCGCCTAAATACCTCATAGCTAGTTTCTCATTAACTGGCACAGTCACGAGTAAACCATCGGCATTGATTGTAACCGGATAAATAATAGTCTGACTTGGATCAACTAAGGGGTCCACTTGCTTGCTATATATGTCTGTTAGACTAACTAATTCTGCTAGGTGTCTGTGTCTTACTTCTTCTGCCTTGAATCGCGCAACAACTCTGTCAAATTCAGATTTTCGAGTTGTTAAATTATTAATTAACCCAGCTCTTATTGTTTCCGGCATGTCTGGTTGGGGGTATTTTAATTTTTCAAGGTATATTAGAGATTCTTGTGCTCCTCTATAATCTCCATGAAGAATTCTAAATGCCTTAGTTTCTTCCCAACTCATCCTTCCTGTCAGCAATTCACCCCCATAAGCATCAGGAGGTATTTCCAATCCCAGTTTTTGTGCAGCCTTTTCAGCAGCCCTTCTTTCTCTCTGAGAATCAAATGTCTCAAAACGAGGCACTAAGTCAAGTAGTGTTTCATATCCAGCTTCCAATAGATCGGTTAACAGTTTATCAGGATCAGATACATATCCCCTAAGCGCTCTTCTTGGTTTCGTAGCTTCTGTTAATTCATGTAAACTAGCTTTCAGTTCTTTTTCGGTTTGTTCCTTTTCTGCCAAGCGTGTACTGTCTCTGCTTCTATCAGCTAGTGCTCCTTCAGTTGTTGATTCTAGAGCCTTGTTTTCAGCTTCTAATCTAACAATACGCGCAATTAATTCTTCAGTTTTTCTTTGACGTTCAACTGTTTCAGGCAAAGGCATAGCTGATCTTGCAGCTTGATATTGCATATCATCTACCTCTTTGGATGGTTGTACACTTTCACCATCTACGAGTGTAATAGAATATCTAGTACCTTCAAGCAAGACAGTCCTAAGTCTGTCACTCTTTTCTAATCTGCCAAACGTTTCTCGAATAGCAGCATCGCTAAGTCCACAAGTGAGATATATTTCAAGAAAATCTCCCTCTCTTATTACTCGATAGACTGGTTTTGCACCGAATCCTGGATCTCTTAAGGCTTGTTCAAAAACTTCTCTAACCGGATGCAAATATTGCGGACGTAAATTTTCAATTTTAACTCGAGCAACTAATATTTCATTAGTCATGCTACAATGACGACCCAAAATTTTATAAACCTATCCAAAGTCGAGAAACAAGGCTTAAGCCCAGGTTACCATCATACTCAGGATACCACCTATCTTTTCTGCAAAAGACTTTATGTCTTTTGAGAAATTCAGGAAAGCTTTGCTTTCCATGAATTAGATGGTGGAAACCATTAAACCACCAGTATTACAAGTGGTTTCCTGGTACCGTCAGAAAGCCTAAGCTTTCTGCGGCCTCGGAAACTTCGTTTCCAAGGTCACAACCGTCGTTTGAAAACGACGGTTGTTGATATAATCAACCACATCCTAAGTTGTCTAGGTTTTCTAAGATCTTTGTCATCAGACTGAAAGAGCCATTAGCAGGTTACTAGTCAAATTACTACCAAACAGCTTCCAACTGGTTTAGTAGGTTAGAAATGTTTAAACTTATTGTGTCGATCATAAGACATACTATTTAAACTTGGTTTGCACCACAAGCCTTAAATAATAGAAGAAGATAAACACAGTTGGAGTGATGGCAGGCCGAGGCCTGTCAGAAGCTCTTATAACCGGGGTGTATAAAAAGATGAAAATGGAAAAGGTTGGCGAACTCGCCTTCTTGGCAGTGGTCGTAATAGCAGTACTGGCTGGTTTGCTTGGAGCAAGCTCGGCTTGGGTGACTGTATTGCTGGTCGTGCTAGGTCTGGTAGTTGGGTTCCTCAACGTTTCTGAGAAGGAAACAACGCCTTTCTTGATTGCTTCGATTGCCCTTGTGGTCGCAGCTACAGCAACATTCAGCTCTATTGACTCTGTCATTACTGGGCTGGGAACCATAATTGACAACATCCTAAACAATGTTGCTACTTTCGTAGCACCGGCTGCAGTCCTTGTGGCTCTTAAGGCGGTCTACACGTTGGCTTCCAAGAAATAAGCTACTATAGACAAAAGAAGTTTTGGAAAGTTCTTTGATTTCCTTTTCTTTCTGTTTTTCTTCATTGTTTAGCTCTAGCTTTATTATTTAAGTTTTGTTATATTTAGCATATGCAGGTAATTATGTCAATAGTATCTTTACCAGAATTGAAAGAAGGCTGGTTGTACCGGCTGTTAGTTCTAGCTAGGATCCAAGAAAAGCCAATGTCTTTGGCGACCTTTTTTGCAGAAAAAATGGCGGTTGGAATGCATGGCAGTTGACAGAAACATGCCTTCGCGTACCTAAAGGAAGGAACGCAAGCAAATACGAAACCGATGCCCAAGGCAGAAAGTACTGGGTCAGGACAGCTCTTGTCAGTGACAAGGAAGTCGGAGAAGTTCTTGTTCCAGAAGGCGGTGGCAGATTAGTCGCTGAATGGGACGAAGTTTCTGGTGTTCCTCGGGTCACTGTAGAAAATCAGGATTGGCCGCACAATCCTTATACTACTCATTTTGATTTCAATTCAACCCCTGACAAAGACAGCACATCAGGACATTATGACGTTGCTGTCGAGCGTGGGGGCCGCTGGCCTCACGCTGTCGGCGGGAGGTGCCTCTACGTCGCTGTGGCTTACAGGCGCTGGTTCGCGGTCTCGCTTGGCGGCTTCCGCCTGGTTCGGGGGTCATTACCACAGATTGAAAAGGAACTTGTAGAGAAACCAATGGCAGAAACTGCTGCTGAACTAATACAGCAACTTGATCCAAGAGAAATAGAG
The DNA here is from genome assembly GCA_964373755.1 of uncultured archaeon. Classification (GTDB taxonomy): domain Archaea; phylum Aenigmatarchaeota; class Aenigmatarchaeia; order GW2011-AR5; family GW2011-AR5; genus JACPDL01. The sequence goes on from CAYJVV010000004.1 coordinate 23,354, forward strand.
CAGGCATTTCTGGAAAGGGTAAGAACAGATTACAGATCAATGCCCCACTCGGATTTTCTCAAGAAATACGAGCTGCAATGAAAGCAGCAAATAGAAATTTTATTTTCTTTGATACCTGAACATATCACCTATCTTTAGATGGTGGTATTACCTGTGGTATGTTAGGTGTAAAAAACACTGCTAATACTATTATGGCATCTTTCATAAATTTCAAGATGCCATTGCATTTATGCAGTGGTTTTTCACATAATTACCTTACAATTACGTAGGTAATTGGCTTCTTGTAGGATCTATCTATAAAAACGGGCTTGCATAGTAATTATTTGGAGGTGCTAAAGTGGAAAGCAAAGAGTCTCTGGGCTGGATCATATCAGTGATCTTTGCATATGCCTTCTTGTGGGCACTGCTTTACTACCTAACAACACCAGGCGTGGACATACAGGTAGGTGCAGTCGTGCTTCTCTTGCTTGGCTTGGTAGCAAAGGCTTCATCGCCACTATTTTGGAAGCTCTACAAGAAACGGTAAGTTTTTGTTTTCTTTCTTTCCCTATTTTGGTTGTTTTGGTCTATATTATAAGCTTTGTTCATCTATCTACGAGAAAATCTTTTATTAATCTTTGAGCAAGGCTGCCTGTTGAACTTACGTATTCGTATAGAGCAGCTGGTTTTTCAGAACCTATTTTATAAACGAAAATAAGGTTTACGGCTGTCGGATCTTTGAATACTCTTGTTGTATCAGACGGTTTCTCATATACTCCAAGAATACGTATGCGATCAGGATTAGTCTTCGCTTCTACAGCAATCGATACCCTAGGCATAGGAAGCTTATGCCCTAAGAGTTTAAAACCTTTTTACATGCTCAGAATACTTTAATCCTCTAACAAGTAAAATTATCAATGAAGATTTCTATCGCCAGGGCCCGGGTTTCTGACGTAGACGGGATACTGGAGCTTCAAAAGAACATCTGGAAAGATGAAGGCGGCCAATCGAACCGGTATGACATGTGCGACTGGATAATTCATGGTTATGTCTTTGTTGCCAAGCACAGGAGCAGAATAGTCGGCACCATTGCAGCCTTCAGAACCTCTAGAAATGAACTCTATGTGACTGAATGGATAGTTGATAAAGAATACCGCAGAAAAGGCATCGGCTCAAGACTCTACAGAAAGCTTATCAGAACAACACAGCTGCCAATTCTCAGTATACTTAGCACTGATTATAAAGAATCTAGGGCAGGTCATTCAAAGTTGGGCTTCCGTTTAGTGAAGCGTCTTAGAAATCCCTATGGCTTGAAAGAAAAGAAGGAAAGGCTTTTGATGAGAAGACGTTAAGGAATTCAAGACTAATGTTTAAAGTTTCCTGTTCTGAATATTTACAGTGATACAATGCCAGAAATAACAACAAGAGA
>CAYJVV010000005.1:0-4522 GCA_964373755.1 uncultured archaeon
ATTATGTGGTGAAAGGTGACGACATACATATAGCTGTTGACATGGTCATGTTGGCCCAAAATAACTCTTATGATACAGCTATATTGGTAAGCGGCGATGGGGACTTCATACCAGCGGTAGAAGCTGTCCAGAGCTTTGGCAAGCATGTAGAAAATGCTTACTTCAAAACAGGACATTCTTGGCATCTCAGGCAAGCCTGTGATGTGTCGACACTTCTCGACAACAATTTCATACAAAAATGTATACTGAAGTGAAAAACAAGCAAACAATTAGGGGCTCGCAGGTGTGCTTGGTTGCGTTTTTATTTTCATGCTTTCTCTATTGCTTTAGGTATATTCCAAATGAGATCTGATGCTGTAAGGCCTTCGTGGAAAGTTTTTGATGCAATGTCTCCTGCAAGACCGTTTATGTAAGCGCCGCAGCATGCTGCTTCGAATGTGCCTGCGCCGCGTGCTAGCAAAGCTCCACATATGCCAGCGAGTGTGTCGCCCATACCGCCTTTTGTCATGTAAGGATTACCAGTGGCACTAGTAGCAGTCTGCTTCCCATCAGATATCGTATCAATATGTCCTTTGAGCAGCACTGTGCAACCTAATTTTTCTGCAAGTTTTTTTGTTTTAGTCAATCTCTCGTTGACAAAACGACTTGGCTTTTCGCCGCTCAGGACATAAAACTCATAAGAGTGTGGCGTGACAAGGAAATTATTGCTTAGTTTTTTCTTAACTGCATGAAGTGCATCAGCATCAATTACTGTTGGAATCTCGCTTTCTTTTAGAATACTTGACACAAAATTGAGTGTCTTCTTTTCTTTTGAAATTCCACCGCCTATTACCATTGCAGAACTCTTTTTTATGAGATTTCTTATTTCCCTTATATGCTTCTTTTCAAGATAGTTACCTTTGAGAGGATAAGTTATGATACCAGGCTCGAAAGAAGCAGCTATATTCGCAGCCCTTTCAGGCGCAGCTATAGTGACTAGATCACAACCGGCACGATAAGCAGCCATGGCATTGAAAGCTGGCGAGCCGCTGTAAAGTTTAGAACCACCTACGACAAGAAGTCTGCCGAACTTGCCTTTATGAGACCAAGCTTCTCGCTTCTTGTAAAGCTTCTTGAAAATCGCGCCGCTTACTAGCATAATAAGATTTCTTCCGGCGGCTTAAATGCTTTCAGAAAACATTAAGATATAATGGCAACAACTCCAAAGGCATTGGAAGTCATAAAATTGCTGAAAAAAGAGTATCCAAGCGCCAAATACTACCTGAATTTCTCGAATCCGTTAGAGCTTCTAGCCGCTGCAATACTCTCAGCACAAGTTAGAGATACAGTAGTGAATGCAGCTACGCTAGCTCTATTCAAGAAATACAAGACTGCCAAGGATTATGCTAGCGCCGATCTGGACGAGCTGATAAGTTACATAAAAGACATCACATTTTCTGGAAATAAAGCCAGAAACATAAAAGCAGCGTGCAAAATACTCGCCGAAAAACACAACGGAGAAGTCCCTCAGACAATGGAAGAGCTTGTGGAATTACCAGGCATTGGCAGGAAAACAGCAAATGCCATACTCATCAATGCATTTGACAAAGTTTTTGGAATACCCTGCGACACACATGTAATTCGCCTGTCTTATCGTTTAGGCTGGACAAAAAACAAGAATCCAGATAAAATAGAAAAAGATCTCATGAATCTATTTCCTAAGAGCGAGTGGAAGAAGATACCATATTTGCTAAAAGATCATGGCAGGGCTATTTGCAAGGCACCAGTTCCATCTTGTTCTAAGTGCATATTGAACAAGCTGTGCCCGAAACAAGGCGTGACAAAGAAGCTTTGAAAACATATAAGACTGTTTCTGTTAATTATATATGTGATTTGATGAAAGGCTTTGTACCGCTTCAGTTAGGTTCAGATGGGAAGAAGAAATTCCTCATAACCCTTGACAGGGAAGGCTGCATAGGTGCTTTCTCTTGCTCTGCTGTTGATGAAAAACTTTGGGAAAAAGTTCCTGAGGAAGGAAAAGTTAACATGACAGGCAGTGTCATGAACGAAAACGGTCACTGGGAGATTGTACTTGAAGAAGGGCAGTTTGCGCCTGAAGCAGAGACTGTTTGTCCTGTTAATGTTATAAAAATAGTAGAGATAACAGAAGAGCAAGCTCAGGAATGGAAGAAGAAGCACGGAAAAGAATGATAATAATGCCAATACCGTACACATTAATCACAAGAGATGGAACGCCGTTGGGTGATTTACGTAGAATACAAAGTGTAGTAGAGAGCACAGGAGTTAAGACTTCTGACGACGTAGCACATAATGGTTCTTACCGTTTCAAAGCTGATAGAATATTACAACCTGAAGAAAGACGTAAAATCAAAGATGCGCTACTTAAGCAAGGCTTCGGAACATATGTTTTTCAAGGAATAGATACTGGTTCTGTTTGATATTCATGAAAACTGCTGTTGTCACAGGTTCATCACGTGGTATTGGTAGAGCTATAGCTTTACAACTTGCACGCGATGGAATGAATGTTGTTGTTAATTACAGAGAAGACAAAAAAGGTGCAGAAGAAACAGTGAATGAAATCAAAAAACTAGGCAAAGACGCAATTGCCATAGCTGCTGATATCTCAAAACCTGAAGAAGTAAAAGCAATGATAAAAGCAACTGCAAGCAAATTTGGCGGTATTGATGTTCTTGTTAACAACGCAGGTATCAACAGGAAATTCTCAATAGATGAATTGTCTCTTGAAGAATGGAAGGAAATGATTGATATAAATCTTAACGGTGCATTCTACTGCAGCAAGGAAGCATTGTCTTACTTGAAACAGAGTAAAGGCTGCATTGTTAACATTTCTTCAATGAATGCGATCAAAGGTTCAACAAGAAATGCGCATTATGGTACTTCAAAGGCCGGCCTTATAGGCCTCACAAAATCTCTTGCACGTGAGCTCGCTAAGTTTGGCATTCGAGTGAATGCTGTCGCGCCTGGCTATGTCATGACAGATCTTATCAAAGGAAGGGAAGAAGAGCTTGCAAAAGACGTCCCTTTAGGAAGGATTGCAAAGCCCGAGGAAATAGCTAATGTTGTCTCATTTCTGGCTTCAGATAAGGCGTCGTATATAACTGGAGAAGTTATTTGCGCCAACGGCGGTTTTATATAAAACGGTGGAATTCGAGGATTTAAGATTTGATAGGCTAGGGAAATCATGAAAATTGGCATCATAGGCGCTGGCACGCTGGGTTCTGGTCTTGCCACGCTGTTTTTGAAAAATGGCTTTGAAGTTTCAATAAGCGACAGTAACGAATCGAATCTCAGGAAAGGCTTGCAAAATGTCAGTTCACATCTGGCACAGCTTGCAAAGCAGAACTCGATATCCTCTATGGACCGCGAATTCTTGATACAGAAAATAAAGGAATCAAAAGAGCTTCATGTGCATAAAGAGGCAGACATAATAGTAGAAGCCACAAGCGAGAAGTTGAATTACAAGAAAGAAGCTTTGTCGGATATAGAAAAGATGGCGCGCTCTGACGCTGTCATTGCGACATGCACATCTTCGATACCGCTCGATGTGCTGGCAAAAGCAGTAAAGACGCCTGAGAGGCTTGTTGGCATCCACTTGATAAACCCACTATCATCCAGCGTGCTTGAAATAGTTAGCTGCAAGTTAACAGCACCGAAAACAAAAAGGATTGTTAGGACAGCATTCGAAAAGATGTTCAGAGTCATCGTCGAAACAGAATCTCTGCCCATTGCCGGCAGGGTTGTCTTCAGCATGATTAACGAAGCAGCATTCTGTGTGCGCGATGGTGCTAGCGCTGAAAGCGTTGATGCTACAATGAAACTAGGCATCAACCATCCGATGGGGCCACTGGAACTCGCGGATGCTATAGGAATTGATACCGTAGTTGACACACTAAATAACCTAAAAGATAAATCAGAGCGATTCAAACCATGCCCGTTGCTCGTGCAGATGGTGCGCGAAGGCAAGTTTGTCAAGAAAGCCGTCAAAGGTTTCTACGACTACATGAAGTAAGTATGAGCGGCAATTTAATTTCATCTTATTTCTGAACTTTGTATTTCAGAAGTAGTGTTCCCTGACTGTTCAATTTTTTGACACTTATAAGTTTTAATTGAGTTTCAAGGTTGTCTTCAGCAAGCATAGATCTGCCTTTACCGAAAATTTTAGGTTCGATTGTCAGATATATCTCATCTACAAGCGATGATTGCAAGAATAGCGCAGTCATCTCACTTCCGCCGGCCAATAAGCAATTCTTGTAACCTTTCGATTCAAGCCGTTTCAAGAGTTTAGTTGGATTTTCATTAGTAAACTCAAGCAGGCCTTTTTTAGCGTAATTAGAATATTCAGCAGGATTTTTAGTTAAAACAACCCTTAACTTATTGGGATGCAGCTTAATTTTATCATGAATGGAAGTATAGGTCTTCCTTCCCATTACAATTAATTGATGCTTATCACGTAGCAATGAAAAGAACTTTGCATCTTCCTTTGAAGTCCACAAACTGATGC
>CAYJVV010000005.1:4532-11334 GCA_964373755.1 uncultured archaeon
AGTGCCATAGTAACTTTCATAGCTACTCTTGATCTTTTGAATTAATTAATCCATTTGCGCGCGCTGGAGCCTGCAGATTCAAGTAGTTTTGATACCTTCGGTAGGAAGCTTTAAATCTATGAAGAATACATGTATTCTTAATGGAAATAAGGATAAACTGGGAGCATAAGCGGGCAAAGCATGCGATAGAAAGGATGTGGCTGCGCGGTGTTTCTTTAAAAGAGGTAGAAACTGCCATACAGCGTGGCAAGAGGGAGTTTCAGCGCAAAACAGGACTGATAAGAGCTCTTTACAGCCATTTTGAAGTGATCTTTGATGAGAAGCGTTTTGGCGATATAAGGAAGATCTTCCCGGTGACTATAAAACTAAAATAATGGTGATTCTATGGAAAAAATAAAATGTCGGTGCGGAGGAGAACTGATAAAATCACAATGTGAAGTGGAGTTCTTTGGCATAGATTTCGGAATTAAAAAATGCGAAATATGCAAGGAATGTAATGCAGAGTATCTGGATAATGAAACCATGCAAAGCGTAGAAAACGAGATAAAAAAACGCAATATTTTTGGTTTGGAAAAACTGATCAGGGTAACAAAATCCGGAAATTCAATTGTAATAAGAATCCCGCCGGAAATAGCAAAATTTTCAGATATAACTTACAATTCTATAATAAGAATTTTTCCCGTGAGCAAGAGCAGGATAGAATTAGAGGTCGCGAAATAGAACTTTTCATTATTCCACGTCCATCTGCGCTTTCTGGAGTTTGCCGCTAAAGTCGATATATACAGTTTTGAGTTCCGAAAATTCTTCCACTCCTGTCCATCCGGCTTCCCGCGTGCCGTTGCCTGTTTGCTTTACACCGCCAAAAGGCAGGTGCACTTCAGCACCGATTGTTGAAGAGTTGACATAAGTTATGCCGGCTTCTATTTTTTCTATCGCTTCGAATGCATTGTTTATGTTTTGTGTATAGATCGAAGAGCTCAATCCATATTCTACAGAATTGATAATTTCTATTGCTTCTTTTAGATTTGAAAATTCAATGATCGAAAGTACAGGACCAAATATCTCCTCACGCGCTATGCGCATATGAGGTTTAACATTTGTAAAGATTGTCGGGGTGTAAAAGAAGCCTTTCTTTGAAAGTTTTATGCCTCCGCAAACCAATTTTGCTCCTTCTCTCTTTCCTATTTCTATGTAATGATGCGTTTTTTCCAAAGCTGCCTTGTTGATCAATGGTCCCACATCAGTGCTTGGTTTCAGGCCGTCTCCAACGCGCATGTGCTTTGCACGTTCTACAAGCATCTTTGTGAATTTTTCTTTTACTTTACGATGCACAATTACTCTAGAGCATGCAGTGCACCTCTGTCCCGTAGTGCCGAATGCGCCCCATATAACTCCATCCAAAGCCAGTTTCATGTTTGCATCATCCATCACTATGATGCCGTTCTTTCCGCCAAGTTCAAGGCCAACTTTCTTTATTCCTGCATTCCTTGTAATCCACAGCCCCGTATCACGCGAGCCTGTGAAAGAAATGCCGCGTACATCTTTGTGGCTTACGATTGCAGTGCCTACTGGATCAGCAGAGCCTGTGACAAGATTCACTACGCCTTTTGGGACGCCTGCTTCATCCAATATCTTCACAAATTCTGTAGCACACAATGGCGTGTCTGAGGATGGCTTGAAGACAACTGAATTGCCACATATCAGCGCTGCAGACATCTTCCATGCAGGAATAGCTATTGGAAAATTCCATGGCGTTATGAGCCCCACAACGCCTATCGGTTGCCTTAGCGTCATGCAAGCTTTTTTCGGCAGTTCAGATGGAGTCGTATTACCTAGAAGTCTTCTGCCCTCTCCTGCCATGTATTCAAAAATATCTATTGCTTCCTGCACGTCGCCTCTTGCTTCCACAAGAACTTTTCCCATTTCTAATGTTTCGAGCCGTGCCAGTCTTTCTTTGTTTTCTTTTAGCAACTGTGCAATCTTGAGCAGTATTTCTCCTCTTTTTGGCGCAGGAACATTTTTCCATTTCTCGTAAGATTTCCAAGCAGCAGAAACAGCATTATCAACATCATGCTTCGTGCTTTTTTGGAACTTGCCAAGGCTTTTTTCAGTAGCAGGATTAAGCGAATCAAAAAGTCCGCCTTTAGAAGAAACCCACTTGCCGCCTATGAAATTTTTGTATATAGCCATTCATTAAATTATGTCGAAGGCTGTTAATAAAACTTTCAGAAGATGAACAAGAATTACAAGATTGCATAGTATACTGTAGCAAGAAAAATTAAAACTCCTACTAGAATAAATATCCATCCTATAACCTTTATAATTTTACTTTCTGTTCTATTTGTTTTTTCAGTTGTTTTTAATTTATATCTCAATCCCATTTTTTCTCGAATTCTTTGCATTGATTTGATCCAGTTTTGTTTGAAAATAAGAATATAACCAACTGCTAAAAATACGATAAGGACTGTTAGACTGACCGTAATGTTTCCGCTTTGAATTATAGTAGCCAGATCTGCCATGTTTAATCCCCTAGCGATTCTATGTACTTTTCTGCTTCAAGCGCTGCCTTGCAGCCCATGCCGGCAGCTGTTACAGCCTGTTTGTATCTGTAGTCTGCGACGTCGCCGGCAACAAAAATACCTTCAACGCTGCTGAACACGTCATTATTCACCACGGCATAACCTTTCTCGTCAAGCGTTAACTGTCCTTTGAATATTCCAGTGTTTGGCTCGTGACCTATTGCTACAAATAGTCCGTCGCATGTTATCTTTTTCTGTTTCTTTGTGTTTACATCTTCGATGACAACAGCTTCAACCTTGCTGCTTCCAACAACTTCTGTTATCTGGCTGTTCCAGATAAAGTCTATTTTCTTGTTCTTTAAGGCACGATCCTGCATTATCTTGCTCGCGCGCAAGGTATCTCGCCTATGCACTACTGTGACTCTTTTTGCAAACTTTGTCAGGAACATGGCTTCTTCCATTGCAGTATCCCCGCCGCCTACAACAAGAACGTATTTGTCTCTGAAGAAAGCTGCATCGCAGACAGCGCAATTAGCTACACCGCGCCCTATCAAACGCTGCTCTGATGGCAGGTCGAGCCACTTTGCAGATGCGCCTGTGGCAATTATCACGCTTTTCGCTTCGTATTCCTTGTCAGCAATAACCTTGAAAGGTTTGGAACTGAAGTCCACTTCTGTAGCGTCTTCGTAAACAATTTCTGCGCCAAATTTTTCTGCCTGCTGGCGCATCCTGTCCATAAGGTCTCCTCCAAGAACACCTTCAGGAAATCCCGGATAGTTTTCTACATCGCTTGTGAGCATTAACTGCCCGCCAGGTTTTGTGCCAGCAATTACAAGCGTTTTCAGGTTGCCTCTGCTTGTATAAATAGCACTTGTGTAACCAGCGCATCCAGACCCGATTATGATAACGTCGTAAAGCATTGTATATTCTTCTTTTAGAAAGATAAAAGGTTTTGCAAATAAAAACTAACAGAAATTAAACTTAAAAATTAAAAAGAAAAATGGAAGATCAAATACAACTTACCATTCCTCTTTTTCTGCTTTCTTTGCTGCTTTCTTTCTTCTCTTTGCCATATTTGTCACCTCTTGTTATCTCAATAGCTCTTAGATTGTTATCAACACTTTAATATTATTTGTGACTAGAAAATCATTATTTTGCAGTAGATACATCCATGTGTAGTATAATGACTAAAAAATAATCTTTAGGTTGATGTTTTTTACACCATACAGGACTGCGCTAGCAAGACTGTAACTTTTGACCTAATTCTGCTGCAATCAGAAAAATACCAGGTCTGGGAAGGAACAAGACCCTCAATAGAAGGCACTTAATAGAGCAAAAAACTTTATTTATCGCCCGCGATATTATTAAATTCAGTGTCTCTAAAACTTCTTGGTGTCCTTGCTTTTTTATTAGCTATGCATCTCGCTTATGCACAAGATGATGGTGTGCTTACGGCAGCAGACTTTGCATCTGATTTCGAAATGGGTACCGGAACTAATTTTATCGACTTTGGTACGAATGTGATCCGGATGGACGGCGAGCCGGATCCTGGCCAAAATTGGACAAATCCATACTTCTTCAAAATCAGTCAGGATGCTATGGGTAAGTCACCTGTCATCAAAATTCGTTTCAAGTACGGCCCTTATTCTTCTTTCGTCTCAGGCAGTACTATCGCAACAGATAATAGATATCCTGTTTATTCATATGACTTGGTAAATTGGTTCAAGTTGCCAAGACCATCTTTTGACGAACCAAGTCAAGTCCTGACGATTACCACGCCAACGTTCACTCAGAATACAGTCTGGATAACTACAGCAGTGCCATACTTTTATTCAACAGACTATACGAATGATAAAATGCGTTGGAGCGCGAGTCCATATGTAAACTTATCTGTTATTGGACAATCGCCCGAGGGGCGAAATGTCGAGTTATTTGCAATCACAAATCCTGAAAGTGTTATGCCTGAAAACCAAAAAAAGGTTTTCTACATTATACGTGGTGGCCATCGAGTTGAATACTCACTTTCTTGGGTGCTCCGCGGCATGATCGATTGGGTCTTATCAAACGATCCAGAAGCAATAAGATTTCGCAATACCACTATCTTGAAGACAACATTTACTTTTAACGTGGATGGTTGGATTCGTGGATATATGCGGACAGGCATTAATGGAATTGATATGAATCGCGATTGGGAATATACAGGTGCGAATGTTTTGCTGGAAGAATCAGATACTTATGCTATTCATAGAAACATAGAGGAAACCATGACAAGGAATAATATCCAACTTTTTGTCGATCTACATGCTTCTGATGGACCCGCGGGGTCAGAATCTTATGCGGCAAAAAATATGGAACAGACGGGTATTTCGACACTCAATTCAATTGTGAACGCCATGGATACATTCAATCTCATTGCAGATAATCCAGTATTCCCCAGAACAGGTCTTCCTAACACAACCTTTACCGATTCGATGTATGCCCAGTTTTCTTCCTATAATGTCAAATCTTTCCTGCATGAAGGTCCAGTCAAAACTGATAGAAATGGTGTATTTATGCCGAAAGAAAATGCAGCAGAAGTAGGAAAACTTTGGATCAAATCTTATTTTGCATGGCTTAATCCTCCGGGATCAACTCCAACCCTACCAATTTTGTCATTTTCTGCATCTCCTACATCAATAACAACCGGTAGTTCATCAACACTAACATGGGCTTCTACCAATGCAACATCCTGCACAGCCACAGGTGCATGGTCTGGATCTAAAACTACTACAGGAAGCCAGTCTGTTAGTCCATTATCAACATCGACTTATACACTTACTTGTACTGGCTCTGGGGGATCAGTTACTAAATCAACAATTGTAACAGTTACCACAATAACACCAGCACCTATAATCACATTTACTGCTACTCCAACATCAATAACTACTGGCGGATCTTCAACTCTTACTTGGTCAACAACTGATGCAACATCATGCACAGCGTCTGGAGCTTGGAGTGGAACAAAGACGACTTCAGGATCACAAGCAGTTAGTCCTACAACAGCATCAACTTATACTCTCACATGCACAGGGCCTGGTGGTTCAGCAGTGCGATCGGTAATAGTTACTGTATCAACTCTACCTCTTCCACCAACACTTGTATTTAGTGCATCTTCAACATCAATCGCAGGTGGAGGTTCATCCACATTGACTTGGAGTTCAACTGATGCAACATCTTGTACTGCATCAGGTGCTTGGTCAGGAACCAAAGCTACTTCAGGAACTCAAGTAGTGAGTCCATTAATCGCAAGCACATATACGCTAACTTGTACTGGTCCAGGTGGATCAGTTACTAAATCAACAACAGTGACTGTAACGCCTTTACCAGTTCCTGCAAGCTCAATTAGTGTTCAGCCATCCTTCTCTTCTGCGATACTTGGCGATTTGATAAAAATCGATATCTCTTCAAACAATCTAAGCGGTCTTGCAGGCATTCAGGCAAGTTTGAGTTACAATCCAGCAGTGCTTCGTTTTGACAGAGCCGAAGAAGGCACGTTCTTTAAGCAAGGAGGCGCCCAAACGCTTTTCCTTGAAACAGTAGACTCAACAGTTCCTGGCACTATAAAAAATATTGCCATTGTCAGAATAGGAAGCGGAGCTAATGGCAGCGGCGTTATAGCATCCGTATATTTCAGAGCGATCAACAGGGGCATATCTGACCTAAGACTGACACAAGTGTTTCTTGCAACAAGCAACGGAAGCACACTCAATGCAAATATTCTAAATGCAAGTGTTATTATTGGTATTTTGGATGGAGATAATGACGGCGTACCTGATGGTCTTGACAGATGTCCCCGCACCCCACCGCAATACGCCGTAGGCAGATATGGGTGCCCCATACCTCCTGATAATTTCTCGCCTGAACTTACAACCAACTTTACTGATGTCGACCTGTCAAACTTCACTTTTTTCAGGGTGGGGGTAAGGGGCATTGGCGGATTGGATTTTGGCACAAATAACATAAGCCTTCTTGAGAATGTTTCAGGTACCATAGTTCCTATCAATCTAACAAGGGCTATCGAATTTTCTCTTCGTAGAGTCATCGTTCGTTCAGAACTTTTTGCAACATTTAACGCTTCCGCAACCGTCACTCTCGTACTAGCAGGGATTGCAAATCCTCTCATATACAGGAACAACTTTACTTGTCCGGATTGCAGAATAATAAGTTTCACAGGTGGGAATCTAACGTTTACAGTTCCACGTTTCACTGAATATTCTGTTCAGGAAGGCAGCTATTGCGGCGAT
>CAYJVV010000005.1:11344-22526 GCA_964373755.1 uncultured archaeon
AACTTCTGCAGCAGCCTGGAAAGCTGCTCGCTATGCTCCAGAGAGTGTGGTGTTTGTCAACCGCCTATAGTTGGCGGTGGAGGAGGGGGCGATGGTGGCGGAGGAGGTTCTTCAACGAAAACATTAGAGAATTTTACAGTATCGTTTTCCAATTTCGATATATTCAGGGTCTTCGTTGGGTTTATAAACAGGAAGACAATGCCCAGCCAGACAATTTTATCATTGGACATCTCAGAAATTATATCAACGACAAGTCTTCCCGAAGGCCCTGTCATTTACAAAGCCTTCAACATAAGGCCTGTTAATTTTACCAGCAGCGAAGTGCAGCTTGCAAAAATAGAATTCAGGGTGGGCAAGAAATGGATAGAAGAAAATAATATCGATGTAGATTCAATAAAGTTGTACCGCTTAGTCGGCACTTCATGGGCTCCAGCTTACACTGCAAGGCTTGACGAGACAAGTTCTTCTCACCATTTTCTGGCTGCAACAACGGATTTCTCGATCTTTGCTATCGGAGGGTTCATATCTACAGAACCTCCTGAAGAGCCACAGCCAGAGGAAGAACAAATACCTGTACAAGCTCCGCCACAAACGCCAGCTCAGGCAATTTACAATATGCTTGGTATCGTTATAATCATTGTTGGCATAGTTGTTCTGATTATAATAATAGGCAAATTGAAAGGTAGGCATAAAGAAGAATTTGCACCTAGTCCTTTTGTGACATCGGATAGCTCTGAATAGCCTACTAAGTATTAAGTATTTTACAGCTTCGTAGAAACCCTCTGAGCGCAATCATATCGTTCTTGATATAACCCACAACTAAAGTTGTGGGTTTGTTGAACGATGTGATTTTGAAGTAGTAGAAAGCGGACGGAAGATTTTTCTCAGTTTTTCCAGAAATCCGTTTTCTTCCGCCACCGTGCCGCTGACTAAGAAGTCAGCAATGCGCCTGAAATGGGCGCCGATCTTGTGCGAGAGGTCTACTGCCGGCTTTTTGGATATTATGCTCTCCATGATCGCCTCGCTGTAAGGGATGGAAGCTATTATCGGTATATCGGCCATCTGCTCTACTTCCTGCTTTGCGAGCTCGTATTTCTTTCCTCTTATCATGTTTACTACTATTCCCAGCGGCTTCACATGCAGTTCCTCGCAGAGCTGCCTGCATTTAATCAGGTCTGCAACTGTGTGTACAATGGGGTTCGTTACCATAAGCGCCTCCTGCGAAGCCTCCAGCGTTATTAGCGATTCGCGGTTGAAGCCAGGTGAGCTGTCTAAGAGGATGAAGTCGTACTTATCTAGGATGTCGACAAGCCTTTCTTTCACGACATGCCAGTCCATGTCTTTCAGGTCTTCCAGTTTAAGGGAAGCCGGTATGACGTTTATGCCGCTCGGATGCTCGTATATTGTCTTTTCTATCCCAATATGTCCCTTCAGCGCGTCGTTCAGCGTTACAGGCGTTGAATAAATGCCAAGATACAGGCCTATATGGGATGTTGTGATGTTGCAGTCGACAAGAAGTACTTTCATGCCGTAATATTTCTGCAGCGCTGCAGCTGTGTTTATTGCCACCACCGTCTTTCCCACACCGCCTTTGCCTGAAATTACGCCTACAACACGCGCCATTGTTAATCAGTTGTTCCGAAACTGTTAAAAAGCCAAGTATTAAAATATGGAGAATAAATATAATTTATGGCTGTCATCCCGGTAGCAGACATAAACGCCCTTTCGGACATTGCAGTCATAGTGAGTTCTTTGTTTCTCTTCTACAGGTGGAGGAAAAGGAATTTTGGCTTCGCAATAAGCTTCCTGCCTATTGCCTTTGTCTTTGCAGAAAGCCTTTTCCTGGACATGTTCATCGTCTCCGGCACGATAGGCTTTTTATTGCGAGGTGTAAACTCTGTTATCCTTACGGTTGCTCTTGCACACGCATGCACACGGATACTGAGAAACAGCAAAAAACTTTATCCTGTGTTTGCGCTTTACGCGCTGTTCCCGCTTTCATTCTTCATTACAAACGACCCGATTCAGATCTATATCTTCATTCGCTTCATCGGTGCTGTAATACTCCTTCCTTATTTCATTCTCCTTTTCGCCGTTGAGCACCATGAGATAAAGGCTGTTTCCTTTCTGGGCACATCCGCCATTGCTTCAGCCGTGATTCTCTGGCTTGTTACGCTGATGCAGCCCCAGTCCTACTTGTTCCTGCCATTGTATGTGCCGAGGGTGCTTCTTGCCCTGCTGCTTCTTGGCTTAGCGCACTTTACAATACACATGCCGGACGGCATTATTGACCACCATTTCAGGAAAAGGCGAAAAAGATGAGGGGCACCGAAGATGCTGTATATGTAGTTGCCATATTCTTTACGTTTGTCATGGGTTTGTCATCCATATTTATTCTGTATGTCCAGTCGCAAGCGCCGGCTGCTGACTCTGAAAAAGTTAAAATAGTAAAGGATTATTTCGGCATTTCTGATGAGATTATTGAAAAGATGGCCAAAGGCAGGCTTCGTGTTTCCCTTGAGTTCACAGGATTTTTTGAGCCAGATGGAATCATTGTAAGAAACAGCGGCGATGCGCCGCTTTCCGGGTTTTACATGCTTCTGGATAATCAGCGCATACCTCCGATGATAGCGCCTGACATTTTATTCCCTGATTCTTACGGCATAATTTTGCTGGACGATGTGGCTTGGGGAAGATTTTCAGATGTGAAAGTCGCAGAAATTAATACAAAGCAGGGAGCAAGCCTGATAATCAGGAAGTAATTTCTTTTAGTCATTTTTTTCTGCAATCTTCTGCACAGCGCGCTTGGCTTCTTTCAGCGCCTCCTTTATTCTTTTCCTCTGGTTGATGTAAATGACAAGAATCGCTATTATCGTCACTATCGTGAGCGTCGCAGCTGTATACGTGTATTTCTCCTCGACTGCAACAACAGGCCTTGGCAGGACAGGCTTGATTTCTATGAACTGTATCTGCTCTATGGAGGAGTAGAAAAAAGGCGATGTATCGACAACCATCTTCCTGACAAAATAAGTGATGTTACGCTCCTCTCCCGGTTTCATGTTCTCCAATTTAAATTCTACAATCGGGTCGGGCTGTATTATGCGCGACGGCTCTGTTGCAAAAACAACTTCGTCCGCGCTCTGTGCTATGGATTTGTCTATTCTGACAATAATGTGCAGCGTTTTTGCTGAATCTTCTTTGTTCTTTACGCGGATGTTGATGCTTGTGGTATTGGTAAACTCATTTACCTGCGCGCTCTCATAAGTCAGCGCAGGCTGCTGCTCTGTCAGCTGGCTTACGCGCAGCACGTAATTTACTTCCTTCCTGAGTTCGTGATTCTCAACAACAATAGCTGCAGGGTTGTTGCCTATGTCAGCGTTTAGCGGTATGGTAAACGTAACAGGAATTGTCTTTGTCTCTCCTGCACCTAGCTCGATAATATCAACAGGAACAAAGTACCATCTCTCAGGCACGCCTTTTATCGAGATTGATATGTTTGTTATATTTTTGTTCAGCGGGTTTGTTATTGAAACAGGTATTGTCAAGATGTCCATTGGATAAACCCCAACAAGAATAGGTGCATTGGAAATCATGAATTCGCGGACAGGCCCTACAATCACAACAGCAGGCGGCAGCAGTATTTGTTTTGTTATTATCGGAGCAGCAACACCACCGCCCAAAGGAGGCTGCGCAATAGTTGTTTGCAGCACCCTGAATGCCAGCGTCTTGTTCGGCGTGTAAGCCGTCAGGTTGTCCGTATCGGTGAACAAAATATTTCCGGAGGCGTTGTAAATGCCTGGCGCAGCTGAGCCGGCAAACCATGACATGATGTTAAACTGGATGAGCGATGCAGTAAGGTTTGCTTCTAGCGTCGACGCAACGCCTTCCTTAGAGAAAATCAGATTTCCAGAGGAGTCGTAGATGCGGAATGAAGGAACAATTGTCGAAGATGCGTTGCCCATGTTTCTGGCGCTGAATCTGAAGTGCATGGTGCTGCCCTGAAACACCTCGCTCTCTGATGTGAAGTCAAGGAAGCGCACGAGGCCTATGGTGACTGTCTTGCTCCCTGATATGGGCTGCGGGAATTTTGGCGTTTTTGAGATGTGCACGCTTATCACGTGGTCTCCGATATCAGTGAAATTGTAGAAGAACGTGTAATTGCCTGCATTTGTTTCCACAAAGCTCGCGTTAACTATAGTTCCATCAGGCAAGGTGATGTTCGCGCTTATTGTTGCATTGGAAACCAGCTGGTTCAGCAGGTCGGTAACAATTATTGAAAGGTTTTGCCCGCCGGGCTTTACCATGTCCTTGAAATCAAGCGTGCCGACAAGGGAAGGCACGCCGGCAATTATGCGTATTCTTACAGTTAGCTGCTCGGCATATGCAGCTGCAGGAAGCAAAAGAATAAGGAAAAAGCAAACTGCTAACAATATAGTAAGGCTCTTTTTTGCTTGGTACACATTTAATCACGTTACAAACACCACAAGCTGGAATGATGGGCGGCCAATCCTGAAGCCAGCTGCGTCTGAATATTTTTCATACGTTTTTAGCCACAGTTCTGAATACTCAGGTGACGGCACAACAGGGTTCACGCCTATCACATATGTCCCTTTCGGTGCTTCTTTGTCAACAGTTACATTAATTTTAACCTTTAAAGTCCAGTTCTCATCGAAAACGGGCGCTGTAGGCCCGAGAACAAACAATTCCGGATCAAAGGTGACATTGAAGTATTTCCCCATCTTGCTTGGTTCCTGCTTCACTGTAAAGTTTACGTCCTGCAAATCCGGATTCAGTATATCCGTTCTTTCAGGATAAACCGCTTCGAGCTTCACTCCTTGGTGCGTTTCCACAAGCCATGAAGAGTGGAAGAATGTAGCTACAGTGAAAATGGAGTCTGGTGGCACTTCTGCACCTATGTCGCCAGGATAGGCTCCTATACCGAAAGCATAAATCCTTCCGCCCTGCGGATTTTTGATGAATTCTATGTTGTCTTCAAATGTGGGATAGAATTCCGGCTGCCTGTAATATTCATCACCCAGCTCGACAAAATCTGTTATCCCGCCCTGATAGAATTTTTCGTCAACCTCCCAGAAGTCCGGCGGCAGCGGGGGAAGGTTCCTGAACATAGCCTGCGACAAACCATAGTCAGGCCTTTCGCCCGGCGTATAGTTATAGATTTTCTTTGGCGCTGTTTTCTCCAAGAATTTCTTTTCTGTAACAGGCTTAGAAGGTTCTCCTGTAGAAGCAATGAAATATGCAAAGGCCGCAATAACCAGTATTACGAGAATTATATGTATTCTTTTATATTTGAACAAAACCACAACCCCGCTTCAAAATAATTATAATACAATTTATAATACAATTGCAAATTAAAACTTATTCTTCCGGCAACCAGTTATCTCTAAAACCTGAATGCTAAAGTTTCTTCTCATCCTTCTCGTTCCGCTTGCTGCCGGCGTAAAGAACTGTCAAGCCATATGGCATGCCTGCAAAGACTTGGCAGCATTCGACTTTTATGGACTGCCCAGCCAAGAAGTCAAATAACTGACAGTCTTTATTTTCATCTCTGAATACTCTATAATTGATTATGGAGATGAAAAGATACTCCACTATTTAGTGAGATTATTTATTTTCTTCTTCTCTTTGCCATTTTTCCACCCCTGATTGAACTTTTCCTAGTCAGAATTATCCGGTCAGGTTCAGGCTTATGAATACCATATTCACGCTGGTATCCGTGCCAGCTGCCACGCTGCTGTAGTCTGCCCAGAGCCAGACATCCCTGTATTTGGCCCTGCCGCTGGTTGACATGTTTGCAACAGTTGTCACAATCTGGCTTGCAGTAATATTTGAGCACGTTGTCAAGACTTCTGTCGCGCCGCCCGGCGGCCCTGCTGCAGGTCCTGTGCAGCCGTTAGAACCTGTCTGATAGGCGTTTGGTCCCCATCCTGCTTTGACCTCCACTCCGCCGGGAAGGGCTGTTGAGAAGTTGATAGTAACATTGATTTTTATATTGCCCGTATTTGTGATGTTGAAGATAGACACAGTAGGGCCCTGCACAGTGCTGGTCCCTGCCGCAGTTGCGTTTATCCCGCCTTCTGTAAGGTTTGTGGTGTTAAATATTAATGTAGTTGCAGTTACGCCGCTGAGAGATGAAGAAAAGTTTGTCGCATTGTTTCCAGGTATGGCAAGCGTGAATGAAGTCACTGTAGGCAGAATGAACCTAACAGGCGTCGTTATCTGCTGCGGTGCGAATGCGACACCAGCAAGCAAAAGAAGAATCACAACGACAACTTTTCTGCTGCTAATCACCATGTACCACTAACATTTTATATTCGTCTCTGATATATATAGTTTATTTTTGAATTCGACAGAAAACCTGCAGCTTTTCTGCAAAACACTTCACAAAGTCTTTTGAGAAATTCAGGAGAGCTTTGCTCTCCATGAATTAGTCAGAGGTAACAAAGAGGATTTCATTTTCCATCAACAAACTCGAACACGTCACTGGAAATCTTTGTAATCAGTTCCCTGTCTTTTGTGTTGTCTAAATTCTTGGTCATGATGCACAGAAAGTAAGGATTCTCGGGGTGATAGACAATGCCGCAATCATGGATACTGTCTAAGATCACTCCGAATTTGTGCGCCACCTGGATTTCAGGCGGCACGCCTGCTGAGAGCAAATCCTCTTCCCTTGTGTCTGTGGTTATATCCAAAGCCTTTTCAGACAGCTCTGGCGCAAGATATGTGGAAAAATAAAGGCTCTTGAATAGCCTTGTATAGCCCCGGGGCGTGACAGCAGCATCTTCGCTTATGTACGGATTCGGGATGCCGACGTGCGCAAAAATGCTGTTCAATTCCGCATCTGTGAGCTGCCTTTTCAGGGCGTTTTTTGCTGTATTGTCAGAAGATTGTATCATTTCCTTCAGAAGGTCCCATACGGTTAATCTTGTTCCCGCACCTTTCTGGTACAGGTTTCCAGAAAAGGGGTCGATATCAGTGTGGCTTATCTCTATAACATCGCTCAGCTTAATTTCTTCCCGCTCGACTTTTTTCATAATAACCATCATGATGGGTATCTTCAGAAGGCTCGCTGGTATGAAACCCTCCCTTTCGTTTATGCCCATCCATGCGCCTGTACGAATGTCCTGGACGAAAACGCCGACATTTTCAAGATTCGTGGTGCTGTTGATGTCTTCCTCGATCTTTTGCCTGAGCCCCTGATAATGAAGAATAGTGTCAGCTTCCTGATTAGTGGAATCCACGGCAAACTTTTCTATAGGGTTTACTAGCCTGAACTGCCTGTTAATTTTTACATCCACGTCTTTTTCATTCAGTTTTATCAGCAAAAAGATGTTTGCAAGAAGAGAGACTATGAGCAAGAGCAAAATAAAGCTGGCTTTATTTAATTTCAGCATAAGAATATACTGGTTTCTTGTATATATTGCTTATCATTTTATATTAACAGCAATTCTCAGGTAAGGCTGCTCAGGAGAGCTTGCAGGCATGGAATCGTAAAGGCCTTTGTACTTGCTGCGCCATTCCAGTATCTTTTCATCTGGCGGCGCTTTCGGATTGACTATAATATAATGAACGCCTTTAGGCACCTCTTTCACGCGCACCTTCACTGTAATTTTTTGCGCCCAGTTTTTGTCGAACTTCGGGTAAGCAGGGCCGAGCAGCACAATATCAGGGGAAACAGAAACATCAAAATATCTCTTGTCGTATTCCGCTACAAGCTTTGCGCCCTGGTAGGTCTGCACAAGCCAGGATGCATGAAGATATACTGTAGCAGTAAATTCGCTTCCTTTTTGCGCGCGGTACTCGTGCCTTGCAGGATAAATACCGACGCCCCAAATAGCTATTCTCTCTGCAGGCGGTTTCTTCATCAAAGGAATGAACTTCTCAAAAGTCGGGTAGAATTCAGGCTGCTTCCAGTACTCCTCGCCCACATCAAATAGCATGCTTTTGTTTATTTCTTTTTCAACCTGCTGGAAATTGCTTGGCATTGCCGGCAATGCTGCAAATGTTCCTTGACTCAAGCCGTAATCAGGCCGCGCCTCACTGATAGCAGCAAACGCGATGACTAAAAATAATGGACTGAGTAACAAGAACCACATCAATTTTGTTTTTCCTTTATTTGCTTTCATCTTATCCCCTGTTGCTTTCATGGCTTAGCGTTGAAGCGAGATTGGAGCCAGCGCTATAACTGTCATAGTCAGCCCACAACCACACGTCGCGCAGCGCTCCGATAGCTGTCATGTTTGCTATAAGCACAGGCTGCTGCGGGGCGCCGCCTACTGAAATGTTCGCGCACGTTCCGGCTGCAGTAAGATTCTTTGAGCTGCAGCTTGCCTGATAAGAAGCATCGCTCCACCCGGCTTTCACAGTCACCGCAGCAGGCACGCCTGTAGTGAAATTCAGCGTTATATTTAGCGTCACTGTCCCTGTATTTTCGTAGCGGAATATAGATACGCTCGCCGTCTGCTGCCCGCCTTCCCCGCCTGCTGCTGTGGCGTTAATCTTCTTGCCGTTCACGTCAGTGATGTTGAAAACAATGCTGTCTGTTTCCGTGAACTGAGAAGTATCTCTCCCTGTGGCGTTGTTTGCTGGAATGTATATCGTGAATGACAAGTCTTCTGCAGCTGAAATCAGCGAGGCAGAGGCAGCTGCTGTCCATCCAAGCGCAATTTTATAAGACGATGAGTTATAGCTGTCGCCCGAAAGGGCAGAGCCTACAACTGCTTTGTAGTTTGTTGAAGTGCCAGCCTCGCTGTAAGCTCCGACACCGACGCCCATTCTGAATGTCGCCGAGCTGCCGAAGTCTGCGTATGCGATTACTGCCAGAGAAAGAAGACTTAGAAAAAGAACAGAAAGTTTTTTCATTTTACATCCCTGCATCATAATCTTTCAGCAGTTACAATCATGTATGTGCCTGGCAGGAAATTCGCCCCCGGATTCACTCGTATGTTTATCGAAGTAATTCCTGTGGTTTGTGTAAGATTAACCCATGACCAGCCGCCATGCACTTGTATTGGTGCAGTAGAAGATGCTATTGCATGTTGTATTATTCGGAAAGTTCCGCCTGATACACCTTGTCTTGCTCTTGCATCGTAAATCACGAATTCAAAACTCCTGTTCAGTGCAGATGTCGTTACTTCTGGCGTGATAGACCTGGCAGTTGGAGACGTTGTGGAGGTGACAGTAGTTACTCTTGTCGTAGCATAATTGGTCTGGTTATCGCCATTGAATGTTATGTTGAGTATTGTCGCTGCAGATGTTCCGTTTATCCTTCCCCGTATGGTGATAATGTTAGAATCTATAGGCAGGTTAAAATTGATCGAATTGTTTGCAGAAGCGAGCCTGACCGAAAGCGTCCTGTTTATGCCGCTTTCATTCACAGCAGCGCCACCCCCACCACCTGTAGCATCAGCGCCGCATTTAAGAATACCTTGTGCGTCTGTATCAATTGTGTCGCAATTAGGCAAATTGGGTATCCTCACGCCTGCAAACGTTGCGTTGCCTGTGCGGTTTATCGAAGCGACAGCTGCGGCGCCGTTGCTCTCCCAGACAGTTATGTTCGCTTCTGAATTTCCTCTGATAAGAAGGCGCGATGCATTTACAATGCCTGTTACGTTTACGCTCCCAGTTATGACTGTGTTGAACCCGCTTGCCGTATTCTGCGAGCCGATGAGAACAGATATTCCGCTTGTATCATTATAAACAGTTGTCGCTGTTGTCGTCCAACCTGTATTACCTCCGCCACTGCCTGTCGCGTCAGTGCCGCACCTAAGATTTCCTCCAGCATCCGTGTCGATGGTGTCACAGCTAACAAGTCCAGAAACCCTTAATCCGCCTCGGAATTCTGCGCCACCTGTCGAGTTTATCGCAGCAATGAGTGCTGTAGGGCTTCTCCACACAGTGAGGTTTGCCGTCCCTGCTATTCCACCTATTTCCACCTGCGTGAAGTTTGAGAGCGATGTGGCATTGATAGCTGCAAAGAACTGGTTGCTCGTGAACGTGCCCACGCGGTTGTAGAACGCGACATCCGTAGAGTTCCTTATGGTTACGGTCGGATTGATTAGTCCAGCTGACTGCGTGAGCGTTATCCCGTCTCCGGCTGCTATGGTTACGTTGCCCCACGCACGGCCGGAACCGGATATCTGGATAGCCTGCAAAGCGTCCGTCAGTGCTGTGGCGTTTGTCAGCGTACTTGTGGCGTCTGTACCACAATATAAAGAACCGCCTGCATCAGCTTTTATATCGCATGATGCTACCTTGAATGTGGTTGATGTGTAATTAGTAGTGTTTATTTGTCCTGTGACATTCAGGTTGCCCTGAATAATCTGATTGGCTGCAAACGTGTTTGTCCTGTCTGTGCGCGCAACTGAGGCATTATCAGCTGCTTGACGTGTATCCAAGTTTGAAAGAGACAGATTATTGAACACAAAGCTTATTTGTGCATTTGTAAGTTCACCACTAGATGTGACATTTATTGTTGATGTGTTGATGAATGATAAATTGCCCCAGCTTCGCTGACCTGCAGAAACTCCTATACTCTGCACAACATTTGTCAATGTACTCGCGTTAGTTATGGTACTGGTTGCGTCAGCACAAAAGTCACTATCAGGACCACCTGTCAAATACTTGCAGTCTATTGAGCCGTTTATTCTTGACGAAGCCCATACTTCTGTAGCATTGATGAACGTTGTTACGTTCAAACCACCGGTTATAACTTGAGTAGCTGTAAATGTATTCTGTACATTAGTTCTTGCCACAGATGCGTTATCTGCAGTTTGTCTTGCATCCAGGTTAGTTGCTGACGTGTTAAATGTTACTACCCTGCCTTCAAGCAATGTTGTAGAAACATTAAGCCTTGACAGATTCAACGTCACATCTGTCCTTGAAATCCACAGCTGAGTGGCATTAATGATGTTGGTTACGTTTAAGCTGCCTGTAATAACAGCAATATAGTTAGCTGCGATGTTCTGCGAGCCGATGAGAACAGATATTCCGCTTGTATCGTTATAAACAGTGTTAGCGGTAGTTGTCCATCCTGTATTGCCACCGCTTCCAGTGGCATCCGTTCCGCAGAAGAAGTTGCCTGAACCGTCTGCTTTCAGGTCGCATGAACCGGCATTTAGAGTTGTGACGCGCAAGCCGCCAGTGAATTCCGCGCCACCCGTTG
>CAYJVV010000005.1:22536-23728 GCA_964373755.1 uncultured archaeon
TTGGCAGTCGTGCCGCGGATTTCTATTTCAGAGGCATTTACATAGCCTGACGCATTGGCATTCACAAAAAATAATGTAGCCCAGCGCAGTAATGCAGAGCCTGAATTGTAAGAATTATCTACATTCGGCAGGAAATCGCCCAATGCGCGCGCGTTGCTCTTCGTGAAGTTTGTCTGGTTTGCTGTATACGCATAAGGCACGCTGCCCAGCTCGAAGCGGGGGGATATTACTTCATTATTCACAGTGATCTGAAGGAAAAGGTCGGTGTCGAAGGAAAGATTCATCGCAGTATTATTGCCAAGCAGCGCTGAGAATGCGCCGTTTGGCACTGACAGATTCTCCTGCGTCTCGTTCCATTGTATCGTCCCGCCGCTTCTTGATGTGAAGATGCTGAATGTAAAGTTTGCAGTGCCGTTGACAACGCTGTCGTTCAGGAATGTAAGCCTTCCGTTGACAGGTATTTTTGTAGGAATAGCGTAGGCAGGAATGGCGATTGCAAAAGTAAAAATAAGAAAGACCGTTAGCAGCTTGCCGGCTTTGAAGCCGTTGTTTGCCACAAAGAGCTTTGCCATCCCTATTTGCCTGTGCTTCACAAGCTTCTCAGCTTCCATGACAGCAAGGTATTTTGAAGCGGTTGTGTAATGAATGCCAAGCATGCGGGAGACATCAGAAATAGTAAGGCCGTTGCTTTTACCGATTGTCTTCAGAATCTTAGAGCGCAAATTGTCTGAATTTTCTTGCATAAGCTTCATCAACCCGGAAGGAAAGTTCAACTGCGAAATGACACACTCGGTGTCTGTTTGTTTTTGAAGACCATCTCTTCCGCTTCTGCTGTGATAAAATTTTCTTGATTAAACTTCAGGACAACTGGACGCCTTTGGCGTCAATTCCTTGGAAGTTTATTATCAGTCAATACTCGCTGATAATATCAGCAGTGAGAATTATCAGCAGCGCCTTATAAGCTTTTCTAGGATGAAAAGTAGAATTTACAGGACATCAACAATTTCTTGTGGTTTTGTTAAACTACGCAACAAGAACGGCTTATATAGGTTTTGCAGGTTGCATTCTATTAGGCAGCGGCAACTAACTTTATATTGGACTTTTTGCGATAAGTTTATCATGGATAAAAATATAAAATTCATCTGCAAAAAACCAGGAAAGAAATCTATAGGAATAATTCAACGCGATCACA
>CAYJVV010000006.1:0-21735 GCA_964373755.1 uncultured archaeon
CCATTTTTCTTTCCAGCCGCCTTATCGGGCTCAAAGGAACAGGTTCATACTCTTCTTCATCCATGACAAATCCCTTTCTTTTCCAAAAGAAAGGTCTTTGTATTTCCCAAAGAAAATTCAAAGACCTCCCATTTTTTTCTTGATATCTTACCTTAATTTAATTATTATAATCTCAGGCGGTATATAAAGATTGTTAAAGTTAGAAGAAAGAAATCGTCGGAAATTAAGAAGCAATAAGAACAGTTTGTTATTAGTTAACAACCTTTTCATATCTTTCAATTTGTCATGGCTTGAACTGTCTGTCATCAATAGTGACGATAGTACTATCAACCAAAGTCCCTTCAGAGCCTCTGTAATCTATCTTCTTGATAACTACTCGTTCACCTGAATGTGTAACTGCAAAATCTCCTCGTCCATATTTGAAACTTTCTCTTAGAGAAACCATGAAACTTATTCCATGTCTTCCATGCCTTCGCCGCCTGGCATGCCTGGGCCCCGACCCATCCCGCCAGACTTAGAAGTTATTACGTCGTCTATCCTGAGTATCATCTCTGCAGCTTCTGTGGCAGATTTTATTGCTTGCGTCTTTATCTTCAAAGGCTCAACGACACCAAGTTTTTTCATGTCAGCTATCTCGCCATTGATAACATCAATCCCGTAAGATTGATTCCCTTTGTCGTGTTGTGATCTAAGGTTTACAAGTATATCTATAGGATCCTTACCAGTGGATTCAGCCAATGTCCTGGGCAGTATTTCTAATGCCTCCGCGAAGGCATTGATAGCCAGTTGTTCACGACCACCAACAGTTTCTGCGTATTCTTTCATCCTTCTGGCTAGTTCTATCTCGACAGCACCGCCGCCATATACAATCTTACCAACTTCGAGTGCTGCTATGATGCCCAGCACAGCATCGTCCATTGCGCGTTTTGCTTCGTCCACCACGTGCTCTGTTCCGCCACGCACGAGAATGCTTACTGCCTTAGGATCCTTGCATTCTCTTATGAAAATCATTTCTTCTCCAGCTATCTTTTGTTCCTCAACAAGACCTGCGAAGCCTAGATCATCTTCCGAAAGCTCATCTACATTGCTGACGATGCTTGCACCTGTTGCCTTCGCAAGCTTTTCGATATCACTTTTCTTTACTCGCCTTGCAGCAACAATACCATCTTTGGCTAGGTAATGCTGTGCAAGATCATCAATGCCTTTCTGGCAGAAAACAACGTTGCATTTAGAGCCTGAGATTTTCTTGACCATGTCCTTAAGCATCTTTGATTCCTGCTCCAAGAAAGCCTGCAACTGGTCTGGTGATGTTATCCTTATTTCCGCATTGGTTTCAGTTTCTTTTACTTCTAGCGCGCAATCAAGCAAGGCGATTTTCGCATTTTTGACCTTCTTTGGCATATTGGAATGGACAACTTCCTTGTCGATAACCAAGCCTTTTATGAGCTCTGTGTCATCTACACTTCCGCCCTGCTTCTTCTCTATCTTGATGTTGTCTTTGTCTATTTCTCCTTCATTGTCAGAAACAATCTTTATTGCCTCAAAAGCAAGCTTAGCAAGGTCCTCTTTTGCAGACTCGCTTCCTTTGCCTGTCATTGCTGTCATAGCTATCTTTTCAAGTGTGTCGCTGTCATTGATGTCTACAGCCTCGCTGATATCATTGAGAAGTTCCAAGGCTTTTGTCTTTGCAAGCCTGAAACCACGTACAATCATTGTTGGGTGAATTTCCTGTTCCAGCAATCCTTCTGCCTTCTTCAAAAGCTCGCCAGTAACTATGACTGCAGTCGTTGTGCCGTCGCCTACTTCGTCTTCCTGCGTCTTTGCAACCTCAACAATCATCTTTGCTGCCGGGTGCTCTATCTCCATCTCGTTAAGTATCGTAGCGCCGTCGTTTGTTATTGTCACGTCGCCTATAGAATCAACAAGCATCTTATCCATGCCTTTAGGCCCTAATGTAGTTCTTATGCTCTCAGCCACAGCCCTAGCTGCCATTATGTTCCTTGATTGCGCATCCTTGCCTGTACTGCGCAAAGTGCCCTCTGGCAATATGAATATCGGCTGTCCACTTATCTGTCCTACCATTTTAAATCAACTCCATATTTTTCTACACCTTGTCGCCTTTCAAACCTCTCATATAAGCGCCAAAGCACGCACGCCATTCTTTTTCAGGGATTTGTTCGTACAACCCACCTAAATCAGGAAGCCTGTGATCGACCCAGGCTGAAAGCCCAAATAAATACATACCCATTTCCTTATCGCTTAAACCAGGGCTTTCTCGATTAATAGCTGATCCGCAAGTCATTTTAATTTTACTCCTGTCATTTCATTAAAACTGTGCATGGAAGTATACAGCCTAAAAGCTTAAAAATGTTTATTTTTAGCCTTTTCTACAATGGAGCCAGCATTACCAACCTTTCACTGCCTTTATTATGTCCCTTTTTGTCATGCTCTTTATTTCCCTTTCGTCGACTACAGGCAGTTCTATGTCGACCTTTTTTCTTGTTATCACTAGTACTGGCTTCTCGACGATCTCCGAGAACTTTACTAAATAGTCTTCATTTCTCTCAATTCTTCTTGGGTTTTCCTCGGCGTCAGAGAAAACAAGGAATTTCTGCGCCTTTGCTATTATATTAAATGGAGCTTGGTGGATCAGATCTGTTCTGAATCCCATCCGCTTGAGATCTTCAGAGATTTCTCGTTCAAACCTTGTTAAGGGGGTGCTTTTTTCCTCTGAGAATTCTGTTTCCCAAAAGCTTATTGGGTTTGTTATCTTACCTATCAATCTTTCCAGCCTTTTTGCTGTATCCAAACGCAATAGCATTTTCCTCTTTTCGTGCTCATATACACTTTTTTTATTGATCTTAACCTTCTTTGCAAGCTGCGATTGGCTAAGACCTAGATTTTCTCTTCCTTCTCTCAACTTTTCTGAATCGACTTCTGCGAATAACCCGCCTTTGAACCTGTAAATCAAAGGCCAGCTGTCGCGCACGAGTATGTTCTCAAGTGTCTGAGGCGTGAAGGTTGGTATGTCAAACCTGTCGTAGACTATATCATCATAAAGATTCTCCCTTCTTGTATGCAACCCGACTACTGCAGGCGATGCAAAAAGACTGCGGGCAAGTATCTTCATGTTTGCAGCTTGCTCTTTCTGCAAAGAATCAACGTTCTCAAGGACTTTTAGCAGCAGTATTTCAGATCTCTTGGCAATTATGTCAAAACAGCCTTTGTACTCAGAATAATCATAATCTGCTCTATCAAGTATGCCTTCAACCTCGTGCTTCAGCATAGTTATCACTTATTATCTGTATGCAGCATCTTTCTTAAAAACTTAAAAGCCTAAGAAGAAGTTACAACAATCGGGCCGGTAGCTTAGCCTGGTAAGAGGAGAAACTACGTTTCTCCCTCTACCCTCTTCCTAGAAAGAAGTAAGGTTAGAAGGAGAATAAGATATCTCTTCTGAGGAAAGAGCACCTGTCTTATACGACCTGTTCGGATAATAAACTAAATCCAAACAGAACTAGGCTAGCAGGGGGTCGTGAGTTCAAATCTCATCCGGCCCATCTTTTTCTTTAAAATCCTCGAATTCGACCGTTTTTAAAACGGTGGTTCTTCACATTTAACTTAAAACAGAAAATTCCATTGCAGAATAACGAAAATTATTTATACCGTGGCCAGTGATTAGTCAATTAATAAAAATTAAAAGTGGTGTTCAAAAATGGCAAAGAGAAGAAAGAAGTAATTCATAAAAATTAAGATAAAAATTTAGAAACTGTTTTATTATTTTCAAGTTTGATCTTTCTAATTCTTGGCTTATCCAAGATAAGTCGTTTTCTCGTCTTTGAATTTTAGTGCCTGCCAACTTGTTGAAAGTTTTTTGCACACAATCCGCAACTCGTTTTCCAATTCATTATTCCAAAAGTCCCATGTCTTCTTTATCCATTTTGCCGTTTCCCTTTCGTCAGGCTTCATGATAAGCAGATTATTTTCCCATTTGAGAACCTGAATCTTCTTGTAAAGCCTAAACAATTTTTCCCTTTCTTCTTCGGTAAGCATACTCTGCTCAAAAATGCCAGAAAAAGTCTCAGCTCCGCCTATTATCGGCTCAATTATTTTCTCGGTGAATGTGAAAAGTTTGTCTGATATCTCAAGTCTTATCTGCTCGAAAAGCTTTTCGTCCTCTTCAAATTCTATTTTGAATGTGTTTTTCAATTCGTTCAAGTGCGGCAAATTAAATTTATCTTGCATTTTTTTATATTTTTCAAGAATTTCAGGATTCATTTTATCTACCAGGAACGATAAGATACTGCACTGTTGTTTTTAACTAACTAATAAACTATAAAAAAGCATTTCCAACAAAAAATGGATATCAGGCAGTGAATTTTTATGAAAATTGTGATAAAAATCGGTGGATCGATATCAATAAACGAAAACGGGCCGATTGAAGCCTACTTCAGAAAGCTTTTGCCAGCAAACCCGGCAGAAGTGCTGACGCCAACGCCGCGTACTGCGCAGGCCGACCAAAGGAGAAAAGTTAGGCACTCAGATATCTTAGCTGTTTCTTAAAAAGATTGTTTATATCTAATTTCTAGCGGGTCTGTAGTCTAGCGGTTATGAATAAATTAGCAAACGTCGCCTTCACACGGCGAAGGTCGCCAGTTCGAATCTGGCCGGACCCACTTTGAATTTAAAGTTTATCAAGATAGTCGGAAAATGAAAGCAACCGCAGCAGCTAATGCAAACATAGCGCTTGTTAAATATTGGGGCAAGCGGAACAAGGATCTCATTCTTCCATTCAACAGTTCGATATCAATGACTTGCGAAGGGTTGTTCACAGTTACTACAGTAGAGTTTTCAGATAACTACAAACAAGATACTGTTGTGATAAACGATAATGAACTATTGAAAGATGAACGTGATGTTTTTGGACACATAGAACGCATAAGAAAAATTGCAAACATAAAACAAAAAGCAAAAGTAGTTTCTGAAAGCAATTTTCCTGTTGCAGCAGGTCTTGCAAGTAGTGCATCAGGTTTTGCCGCACTTACGTTAGCTACAAGCAAGGCAACGGGGTTAAACCTAAACGAAAAAGAACTAACTATCTTATCCAGACAAGGATCTGGATCATCATGTCGTTCTATATGTGAGGGCTTTGTCCAATGGCATAAGGGGAAGAAAGAAGACGGCAGCGACAGCTTTGCAGAAACAATAGCAAAAAAAGATCACTGGCCAGGTTTCAGAATGATAGCCTGTATCGTCACAGAAAAAGAGAAGAAAATCAGTTCAAGAGCAGGTATGGCACAGACAGTTTCAACATCCCCCTATTACGATGGTTGGCTGAAGACAGCAGAAGAAGATCTGGAAAAAATAAAAAACGGTATAAAGGAGAAAAACCTTACCACAGTGGGGACAGCCGCTGAACATAACTGCCTCAAAATGCATGCTACGATGATGACTACAAAACCGGCTATAATTTACTGGATACCTCAAACTTTGGAAATAATTCAAAATGTTCTTGCATGGAGAGAAGAAGGACTTGAATGTTATTTCACAGTAGATGCCGGCCCGCAGGTAAAGGTTATGTGCACAAAACAAACTGAAAATGAATTAAGTAAAAAGTTGCTTCAACTAAAAGGAGTAAAAAAAATTATTTCATGTAAGCCAGGCAATGGTGCTGAAATAATAAATAAAAACTTATTCTAGTTGATTTTATGAAAAAAGCTTCAGCTCCAGCGAAAGTACATCTTATTGGAGAACATGCTGTTGTCTACGGTGAACCTGCCATTTTTGCAGCAGTTGGTATGCGTACTTTTGTAACTGCAAAAAAATCGCGAAATGTAAAATATTTGCATTCTAGGTGGGGACATAACGACTTCTGGGATCTTGAAGATGTTTTAGAAACAACACAGAAAATTCTTGATTTGTGGCAGAAAAGCGAGAAACAAAATAATTTTTCTCCGCTTTTTGAAAACATAAAAGCAAACAGTTATGAAAATTACAAAAAATCTGTGGCTGGAATAATTATCAAAAATCTTGATGTAGAAGGTATTGAAGTCAAGATAGATTCTAAGATACCTCCTGGTGCAGGTCTTGGTTCTTCAGCCTCGATGGCAGTTGCTGCTGTTCAAGCTGTAGCAGAAGAGTACGGAAAGAAATCGACAAAGGAAGAGATAAATAACATAGCGTACGAGATTGAAAAGCTTATACATGGCACGCCTTCTGGCGGCGACAATTCAGCTTGCTGTTATGGCGGCATGCTATGGTTTGTCAAAGGCGAAAAACCTTTGTCTCTGAAAAAAGAAATACCTTACACGCTAGAAAACTTCATGTTTGTTTACACAGAGAAACCCAGAAAAAACACAGGTGAACTTGTACAAGCTGTAAGAAATTTGCCAGAACATATTAGAACAGAAAAAATCAAATCCATAGGGAAAGCTGCCAGAGAAATGAGAGAAGCTTTAAAGAAAAAAGACACCAAAAAGCTGAAGGATCTTATTAATTTTACTCAAAACAATCTACAAGCACTTGGTGTTTCCACAGAAAAGATAGATGTTCTAACAGATGAAATAGTTTCTATTGGCGGTGCAGCGAAGCTATGCGGCGCAGGCGGAGGCGGTATTGTCTTGTGCTACCACGAAGACAAGGAAAAGCTCAAAGATATCATAACAAGTCTTGGCTACGATCCCTGGGAAGCAGATTTGGCTGTAGAAGGTGTGAGGGTTGAATCTTAATGAAAATTCATTACTCTGCCCCAGGAAAACAGATGATATCCGGGGAATGGTCAATTCTTGAATTAAACAACTTAGCTATTGTTGCCGCGATAAACAAAAGAGTACATGCTATAGTATCTGATAATGATAAGATTTCTATAACTATAGATGACTTTGAAATAAAGAATTTACATGCTAAATGGAACGGAAGAGAACTTACTTTTTTAGGAAAATATGAGAAAGAAAAGTTACGGTTCATAAAAGAATCTATAGAAATTACATTGAAGTTCCTTCAAGACAAAGATTTTGAAATAAAGCCTTTCAAAATAAGAACGTGGGGAGAACTTTCACAGATCATTGTTGATGGAAAAGCCAAGAAAATCGGTTTTGGCTCTTCAGCTTCCACTACTGTAGCTGTTATAACAAGCTTGTCGCATCATCATGATTACAATCCCACAAGAGAAGAAATATACAAGCTTGCTACACTTGCACATTATTTTGCACAAGGAAAAGTTGGATCAGCTTTCGATATTGCTGCATCTACTTATGGAGGACTTGTAGTTTATTCTAGATTCGACCCAAATTGGTTGATAAAAAAACTTGAAGCTGACATCAAACTAGCTGAAATAGTAGCTACAAAATGGCCTGGGTTTTTTGTTGAACAACTTCGTATACCGGAAGATTTTTATTTGCTTATAGGATGGACAGGCGAGTCATTTTCTACGACTGAAGCAATAAAAAAGATGGATAAGTACAAAGAACAAAACAAAAAAGAATACGGAAACTCAATAAAAAGAATCGCGAAAATTGCAAAAAATATTTCAATGGCCTGGAAAAAAAATGACCGGAAAGTTATATTGGAATTGCTTCGTAAAAATGAAAAATATCTGCGTGATTTGGGTATTAAGTCTAAAATATCAATAGAAACAAAAGAACTTCGCGCTTTAGCAGACGGCGCTAACAAATGTGGGGCAGCAGGTAAGTTATCGGGCAGTGGTGGAGGAGATTGTGGCATTGCTATTTGTTTTGATGAGAAAATTGCAGACAAAGTAAAGCAAGAATGGAAAAAAGAAAATTTGTATGTTGTTGATGCAACCATCGACTATGAAGGCATTAGAAAGGAAATTTAATTCTATTTACCAGTCTCTTCTTATCAAGATATAAAAAGAGCCTTTTGGAAACATGTCCTCTAAAACATAGCTATCATTTCCACCCAAAAGCAAATATCTAATATCACCTTCCTTTTCAAAAAGAAGATCAATTACTTTACCCGATTCTGAAGACGAATCAACTACATCTTTTCCAGGTAACCACAAAGTAGTCCTTCTACTGTGATGCTTGTAGAAAGGACGTACATGTGTACCAAACTTAATTTCTCCATGTCTTGTTTCTATACCATAATCACAGCCGTTAGGAATGATTATTTTACTTCCACTGTAACTTGGTCTTGATTGGAATCTATCAAATTCTAATACATCTGCTGTAAGAATACCTATATCCCCACCGTCGCATAAATGTTGTTCATCTGCCGTAGCTGTTCCAACATAAGTTGGGCCGACAAGCGGTATTCTTAATGTTGACTCTTCGAAAGAAATAGTTTCATCTCTTGTTACTCTAAAAATCCCAACTTCTGCACTATAAATTGCCGGAAACATTTTCTCACCTATTCTGTAAGCTATCCACCAATTCTTTTTAAGCCTTTTGGGTTATGGTGTTTTATGGAGCAGGTAATTCTTGTAGACAGTGATGATAACGAGTTAGGCATGCTCGAGAAAGTTGCTTGTCATAAGCATCCAGCAAAGCTTCACAGGGCAATTTCTGTTTTCTTGTTCGACGACAAAGGACGAATGTTGATAACACAAAGAAACAGCACGAAAAACACCTGGCCCGGTTTTTGGAGCAATGCGGTATGCTCACATCCCAGGAAAACTGAAGAGCCGAAAAAAGCTGCAGAAAGGAGGCTTGAGGAAGAGCTCGGAATAAAAGTCAATCTAAGGTATATTTTCAAATTCGAATACTCGGCTAAGTACAACAGCGAATGGGGAGAAAATGAACTTGACTCAGTTTTTGTAGGAAAATGTAACAGCAAGTTGAAGCCCGACTCAGATGAAATAAGCGACTGGAAGTTCGTTGATGTAAAAGAGCTAAAAGCCGACATAGAGAAAAACCCTAATAAATATACTCCTTGGTTCAAGATAGCGCTTCCCACAGTCTTGGAAAACAAGAATTTATAACTTACTGGTTTAATTTGTGGATGGAAAAAGCTACCTTTTCTAACAAACGCGAGGAAAACCTCGTAGGCGTGTTTTGCAAGACGGAAAAAGAAAAAGCACCCTGCGTCGTGATATGTCATGGCCTCGGAAGCAGCAAGGACAACAAATCGATTTTAATGGAGGCCTTTTCACAAGCTGGGCTTGCATCTCTGGCTTTCGATTTTAGCGGCCACGGTGAAAGTGAAGGAAAGTTTGAGTATGTAACTACCACGAATGCTGTAGAAGATTTAAAATCAGCAATAGACTTTGTCTGTCAACTTGATGGTATTGATAAAAACAGGATAGGCGTTATGGGGCATAGTTTCGGCGGTTCAGTTTCGTTGATGGCAGCAGCTAATGATAAACGGATAAAATCTATAGTGGCTTCTGCACCTGTCATAGATTTCAATGAAACGCTTACGC
Organism: uncultured archaeon; assembly: GCA_964373755.1. GTDB lineage: Archaea > Aenigmatarchaeota > Aenigmatarchaeia > GW2011-AR5 > GW2011-AR5 > JACPDL01. Next base: position 9,383 of record CAYJVV010000006.1, read on the forward strand.
TACTTGCAGACTTTGACACAAGAATGGGCAATTTGACAGTTTGGAAAGACAAAGGTTACACGCATTATTTTAGCTCTAATAAATACATGAAACTTGGCTATCCGTTTCTTGAAGATGCATTGAAATATGATGCAAAGAAGTTAGCAAAAAAAATAAAGTGTCCTGTGCTGCTAATACACGGTAGGAAAGATAAAATAGTGCCACTGCAACAATCAGAAAAAATGTTAAACTTACTCTCCTGTGAAAAAGACCTAAAGGAATTAGAATGTGGCCACGATTTCGAAGAACAAGATTTGAAAAACCTTATTGAATTCTCACAAAGCTGGTTCATTAAATGGCTTAGATAATTTCTTCCTTTTCACAATCTTTGTAAGGTAGCCAGCAACCTTGTTTCTGACCCTTTTGTCCGGTATAACAGCCAATTCCCCAAGAATTTCTTTGTTTTTCTCGAAGTTAGCAATGAATTTCTCAGGATAAGATTCAATAAGCCCGAAAGTCAGGCGTTTTATGTCCTTGGTTTTTATTCTTCCCATACAAATCAACAAATAATTACAGCTTATACTTTTAAACCTTCCGTGTCTAGATTACCCAATGAAACCAAAGGCATTCCTATGCAGGTCGCCTATAGGGCTGTTTGCATTTTCTGAAGACGGACAGCTTCTTCATTACAAGCTTTTCAGTCGAAAACCGCAATCAGCTGTAGTCGAATTCGATCAAGCAGAGCTAGAGCTGCAAGATTTCGATGTTGTAGAAAGTCCGAATAATTTCAAGTTCCTAAGGAATAATTTTCGTGAATATGCAGAGAGCTTGGGCTTTGCTAATGGTCAAGAATTGACAGAGTTCCTTTCTAATTTTGCAGAAATAATATCTAAAAAGAGAATGAAATCACTCATAAATCGAGACCGCCTAATCATACAAGCCAGTAATTCACTTGAAGATGTAATAAAAATTCAAAATCTCGTAAATGAAAGACTTCGTGAGTGGTATTTGCTGCATTACCCTGAGTTAAAGCAGAAAGAAATACCAGAATGGATTCTGAAATATGGAAACAGAGTTAATTCTCCTAACTTCAAGGATAGCTCTGGCGTCGATCTTACAGAAACCGATGAGCAAATGCTTGTGGAGTCCGCTCATTTGGCACAAACTATAAATCAACAAAGAGAAAAATTGGAAAAATACATAAGTCAGGCAATGAAGGAAATTGCACCTAATTTTTCGGTTGTAATAGATCCCCTGCTTGCTGCAAAGTTTCTGTCTTTGGCAGGTTCTATGGAAAAGATGGCAAAAATGCCCTCGAGTACAATCCAGCTCTTAGGCGCCGAAAAAGCACTTTTCAGACATCTTAGAAATCAAGGAAAATCGCCTAAATTCGGCATAATATTTCTCGATCCAAGAATACAGAACGCTGCAACTGAAAAGAAAGGCAAGGTTGCAAGGATACTTTCATCTAAGCTAATGCAAGCAATAAGAATCGACTTTTACTCAAAGCGCGATGAATCAGAAAAATTGAAAACTGAACTCAAAGAAGAGTTAGGAAAGATTTAGAGTTTGATATTCATGAAAGATATTTTCCCTGGCATTTTCAAAGACGGAAAAATATTGTATACAATTAATCTCATTCCTGGTACTAGAGTATATGGAGAAAAATTAATCAAGAAAGACTCGGAATACAGGGAATGGGTGCCACAGCGAAGCAAACTTGCAGCAGCAATACTTAAAGGGCTTAAAGCACTTCCTATCAAGCCGGCAAATAAAGTCCTCTATCTTGGCGCTTCTACAGGAACAACAGTATCACACGTAAGCGATATTGTTGAAAAAAACGGTGCCGTATATGCTGTTGAATTTTCGGAAAGGGTTTTCAGAAACTTGCTTGATGTGACAAAAAACAGAAGAAATATAGTACCTTTATTAGCTGACGCCCGTAAGCCTGAGGAATATCCTTGGATAGAGAAATGTAGCGTGCTTTATTGTGATATTTCACAGCCTGATCAAACAGAAATAGCAATACGTAATTTTAACGAGTTTATTGTAGACGGCTATTTGATCCTTGTAGTAAAATCTCAAAGTATAGACGTTGTGAAAAATCCTGCACAAGTCTATCAAGAAGAAAAGAAGAAGCTTGAAGATTCGGGATTCGAAGTCTTAGAATTACTCGATCTTGAGCCGTACGAAGAAAAACATTGCCTTATACTCGCAAAGAAATAGAAGAAATTATTTTTGCGGGGAAATAACCTTTTCTACTTCTTCCAATATCAGTCTTGCTGTATTGTGGAACTCACTATCTGTCAAGACTTTTCTTGCTTCTTCAATGGTAAGCCATTCAAGTTTTCTACCTTCATCAGTTTCCTGTTTTGTTTCTCCTGCAAATTTTGTAATGACAAATATATGCAATAATGACTTATCATCATCAGACGGCATAGTCTTTAGAAGCATGTATTTCAAAGGCATAAGACCTGTTTCTTCATTTACCTCTCTCATTAACGCCGAGACTTTATCTTCCATTTCTACATGTCCTGAAGGTATTGCCCATAAACTAGGATATCTTTTCTCATCATCTTTTCTTTTTTCGAGCAATATCTTGCCGTCTTCCACAATAGCGTAAAGAATAACATTTATCATTTAACCAGCTTTATGACATTCTGCTTGAATTCTTCCCATTTATTTGCATCGAACGTAGCACCAGCTGCAGCTTCATGACCTCCACCTGAGCCTATGCTTTCTGTCGCGGTCTCCATTATTTTTCCAACATTCATGCCTTTCTGGCAGCGTGCAGAGACCTTTATTTTGTTGCCAGCCTTTTGATAAACAACAATAAGCCTGTTTTCATACATCTCGCTGAGGCGTGTTGATATTATAGAAGAAAGGTTGTATTTTGATTTAATGTTGTAAAACATTATTCTATCTGTAAATTCAGCATTGGCTTTAGCATCGTTTAGCACCGACATTATCTCGTTCTGGACTTCCTTGTACGCTTCAAGAAGTGTATGATTTTTAAAAATATCTTCTTGACTTTTCGCCGAAAAGAAGATTTCAAACATTTGTTCGCATGTATAAGCCTTTGAAGATCTTGCAGCTTCTATCATGTCAGCAATTCTGCCAATCCAAGAATCGTAGAGTTTACCTTCTATGGAGAATTTCTTCTTTATCTCCTCGACAACATCTTGCGAGGATGTAAGATCGTAGTCAGCAACCATGCCGACGGCTGCAATCCATAAACTATCCTGCATGTCTTTGATCATGCTGCAAATATTGTAAGCAATATAACTCGTTGACTGATAGACTCGAGGATCATCCATCCTCGGGTTATAATGCACGACATTCCTAGAAGTCATGTTTTTCTTCATTTGATGATGATCCAGGATAAGCACATCAGATATCGAAGCAAGTTTCCTTACGAGCTGCGGTTGTTGATCTATCGCCATGTCTGTTAGTATAATCTTTGTTGGAAGCGTGCTCTGTATCTTACGTATCAGATTTTTTTCAGGTGGCATTGGTTGTGCTATTGCAAAGGATCTTTTTCCTGTATTTTCATAGAGTATTTTTTCTACTAGAACACCTGAGCAAATGCCATCTGCATCGTTATTGAAAATGATTATTACATCATCTTTTTGTTTTATCTTATTAAGAAATTCAACAGCACGTTTCATAGCATTCGCAACTCTTCAATCAACTTCTCAAGCTTTAATTTCTAATCCTATTTGCTTTCCTTCAAACTCTAGCTTATCGCCTTTTGCCTTATCAAAAACGACTTTTTTTGCACCGACTTCTTTCATCAAGTGTTTTTGGTATTTCTTTATCTCTTCTGCATTTTCGAGAACAAGAATTATTGTATCTGTTACTACAAGTTTCCTTTTTTTCCTCATATCTTGGACTTTTCTAATCACTTCACGCAGCAAAGCCTCTTGCTTCAGTTCTTCATCTAATTCTGTATCCAGATAAATTCGTGCTATTCCTATATCCTTGTAGCCTTCTTTTAGTCCCTTGTACTTTATTTTCTTTACATTCGTCATGAATTTGATCACGCTTTCAAGCCGCTTGACCGGCTGTTTCGTGTCTATTGTCAACGCCCCTAATGGCCACCTAGCTTTTATTTTTTCCTCGTGTCTGATAGCACTAGCAGCTTCTATTATCTTCTGGGCAGATTCCATGGCTTCTTCCAGCTTCTTATCAATCATTTTCTCATTTTCTTTCGGCCAACTGAGCATGAAGACTGATTTCTGCTTTCCATCAAGTTTGTTATATAATTCCTCTGACAGGAAAGGCGTGGCAGGCGAAAGTAGTTTTGCAGATGTCAGCAAACATTCCTTAAGTACAGAAAGCGCTGTTGTTTTGCCGCTCCCTTTTTCTGTTATCCAAACCCTGTCTCGTATCAGCTTTATGTAAACCCTGCTCAAGTCATTAACAACAAAGTTGATTATTTTTCTGCCTGCATAGTGGAATTCAAAGTTTTCATAGTGCTGTCTCTCGTCTCTTATCACGGAGTTCTCCCTTGTCTTGATCCATTTGTCTTCTGCTTTAAGGTTTTTCAGGTTTGGTTTGATATCGCCTCCGTATGTAAGGAAAAAGGAGTAGCAGTTCCAAAGAATATTCAGCGATCGTCTTATTTCTTCAGCAGTCTTAAAACTGAAGTTCTGAACCTCCCACGGCGCAACTTCCCAGCAATAGTAAAGGCGTAGTATATCGGCACCGAGCTTGTCTAAAGCATCTTCTGCCCACACAACGTTACCCAAAGACTTGCTCATTTTTTCTCCTTTTTCGTCCAGTACCCAGCCATTTAATGCTACAGCCTTGTAAGGTGCAACACCAAAAGTACCGACGCTGCAAAACATCATTGAATAAAACCACCCCCTTATCTGGTCTTGGCTTTCGTCAACAAGATCAACAGGCCACAGCGCCTTGAAGAGATCCTTGTTCTGATAAGGATAACCCAACGAAGCCCAAGGTGCAATGCCTGAATCGAACCATACGTTCATGGTGTCAGGCACCCTTTTCATATTGTTTTTGCAGTTATTGCACTTTATTTCGATGTTATCAACAACTTGTTTGTGTAAATCAGCATTCTTTGGAATATTTTTCGTGGCCCTTTTACTGAGCGTATCAAAACTTCCTATAACATCTATCTTTTCGCAGCCTTTGCAAATCCAGACAGGTAGAGGAATGCCCCAGTATCTTTGTTGCGAAATGCACCAGTCTACAGTATCATCAAGCCAGTTGTGGAATCTTTCTTGACCGAATTCAGGAAGCCATTTTACTTTCGCATTCTCAGAAATCATCTTGTCTTTTATTTCATCAACTTTCAAGAACCATTGTTTGCTTACACGGAAAACCAGCGGCGTTTTGCACCTCCAGCACAGCGGATATGGGTGGACTATCCATCCAAAATAAAGCAATAGATTCTTCTCTTTTAGTTTTTCTGCTATTATTTTGTCTGCATCCTTGACAAATAACCCTGCAAATTCTCCGGTTTCTTGAGTGTATTTTCCTTGTTCGTCAACAGGTGATACTATTGGCAGATTGTAGTGCAAACCTATTATATGATCTTCAGGACCATGACCAGGGGCAGTATGCACAGCGCCAGACCCTTCATTCATCGTTACAAATTCCTTTACAGTTTCTTCCTTCTCTTTCTTGCCTTCTGTAAGTTTGTGTTTGTAAGATTTCTTTTTCAGCACAGGTATGGAAAGAATTATGCGGTGCGCATTGTTGTTTTTTTCTAGAGATTTCTGCAGAGGTATATCAAAAACAGGCCTATATTTCATTCCTTCAAGTTCCTTTCCTAACATCTTGTCGATTTGTTTGAACTCTACTCCAAGCAATTCTTTCAAAGGTTCAAGGCGTTTTTCAGCTATTATAAACGTTTCGTTTTCTGCTTTAATCTTGACATAATATTCATCCGGATGCACTGCAATGGCAACATTAGACAACAATGTCCACGGAGTCGTGGTCATTATCACTATAAACTCATTCTGCTTGCCAACGAGAGGGAATTTCACGTAGATAGAAGGATCTTTCACGTCTGCATAGCTGTCGCTTACTTCGTATCCAGCTAGTGCTGTTTCACAGTGCGGGCACCAGTAAATGGATTTCTCCCCTGCTACAAGCATGCCTTTTTCAAACATCTTTTTTACAGTCCACCAACCTGATTCTATGTAAGAGTTGTGGAATGTTATGTAAGGATCCAAATAACCTCGCCACGCCCCCAGTTGCCTGTACATCTTAAGCCATTTCTGCTCGTTGCCAGTGGCGAATTTTCTGCATTCTTCGATGAACTTTTCCACGCCCATTTTCTCTATATCTTTCTTTGACTTTATTCCCAACTTCTTTTCGACCATATTTTCTATTGGCAGGCCGTGCATATCGAATCCTGGCTGGAACCATGAAGAGTATCCTTGCAAAAGCTTGAATTTGCTCCATATATCCTTCAGTGTAGTAGTCTTGACATGCCCAACATGCGGGTCTGCATTCGCATAAGGCGGGCCGTCAAGAAGGTAGAATTTCTTCTTTTTTTTGTCAAATTTCGTCAGTTTATGTGGTATTTTACCAGATTCCCATCTTTTCCTTATCCTTTTCTCTAACTCTTTGGGATTATAATGCTTTTCTTCCATTGAGAATACTCTGATATTTACTTTTTAAAGCCTTGAGAAATAATTAGACTTCACGGTGGTTTGTATCTCTGAATGCGAGACCTGTGGTGCGAATTCTGTTCTTGTCAAGGCGATGATAGAAGATACATATTTGAATGTCTGCAAAAGATGCGCAAAGCTGGGCAGCGTACTGGAAGAGCCTGTGCAGATCCCTCAAAAGAAAAATCTTGATACGTATATAACAAATATACAGGAAATAAACCCTGATTTCAAGGGTATCATAAAATCAGCGCGTGACGCAAAAAAGATGACCCGAAAGGAGCTGGCCCAGGCTATAGGCCAGAAGGAATCAGTAATAGCAAGAATAGAGAAAGGAATAAGACCAACACAACAGGTTGTAAAAAAATTAGAAAAGGTATTGGACATTAACCTTACCTATGAAGAACAAGAGCATAAAATACTCGTTCAAAAGACAGAAGAAATAACTCTGGGCGACGTCTTAGAAATAAGAGTCAGGAAGAAGGCTTAATAGAATGAGTAAATACGTAGTACTTCCCGAACCTCCTGAACTTGAATATGGGTCTGTAAAAGTTTACTTAATGACTAAGGAAGGAAAAAAGCTTCCTCCAGATGTACACCCCGATGATATGATAAGCGGTGTTCATTACAGATTTAAGATACTTTCTGTTGAGACTCTTCGTGAAATGGCCGCAAGAAGAGAAGAAGAACGGCGCAGGGAAAAGGCTGAGAAAGCAGAAATGAATCGCCATAACCGAAACGGGTATAAGCCGTCCCGAAAGCAAGAATCAGGATAAAGCATTATAGGTTGTTGCCGCCATTTTCAAATAAGTATACAATCTAGCTACTTCTCCCACGCAAGCAACACTGTAGAATCCTATATCTGTCAGTCTAGGATGTAAATCCAGCCCAAGGTCGTATGCAACTATATCGGCGAGGGGCTTTCCAGATCTAATAAACGATCCCGGAACAAAAACAAAACCAGCAAAAGTTTTCAAACCCTTCATATTAACTTTAACAATATAATACATTTAAAACATAGAAGAATCTATTACTCTTAGCCATTCTGAGCCGAGTGGACTGGCGCTTTGCGCCTTTCTGCCTGCTGTGAAGATGTTATGGCTGTCGTGGTGTAAACAAACTTACTACGTAAGTTTGATGCATTGGTAGCATGAAAGCCTGTGGAAGCAAATCCCTTTCTTAAAAGAAAGGTCTTTGCAAACCCCAAAGAATCCAGTAATATTTTTACTAGGAGAGGAGGTTGATAAGGATGAGAACCTAGGTTCTCGACTTATTGCAGGTAGCTTTTCGTCGGGGTTCAAATCCCCGCGACAGCCTATATCAAAATGTTAGCTGATTAACATGAAATTCCAAACACCTCGTGGAACAAGGGATTTTTTGCCCGAAGCGATGATCAAGAGAAAGAAAGTGATGAATACTCTGCAGAATATCTTTGAGAAATGGGGCTTTGATCCCTTAGAAACACCGGCCTTCGAATCATGGGAATTGCTTGCTGCCAAAGCAGGCGGAGGAGAAGCGATACGCGACGAGATCTATTACTTCCGGGACAAGTCCAACCGCGAGCTGGGCCTGCGCTTCGATCTCACAGTGCCTCTAGCCAGAGTCGTTGCAAGCAATCCAAACTTACCAAAACCATTCAAAAGATATCATATAGGTCGCGTTTGGCGCTATGATAGACCAGGCACAGGTCGCTATCGCGAATTCTGGCAAGCAGACGTCGATATTGTCGGCGCAGCCAACCGCAGAGCAGACGCAGAAATACTTGCAATTGCATGCAACGCCCTGGAAACCCTGGGCCTTAGAGATTTCAAGATCAGAATAAACAGCAGGAAGCTTGTAGAAAGCTTCCTGAGAAATACTGGGATAAAGGATATATCAGCCGTGTTCCGCTCGATAGACAAGCTGGAAAAAATAGGCGAAAATGCTGTTGCAAAGGAACTCAAAGAAAAGGGCCTGCAGCAAGCAAGGATAGAAGAGATACTGAGATTTATAAAAATGAAAAACACGAAAGAAATAGATTCTGCCGCCAAAGACAAAGAATCTTTAAATGAAATAATCGACATAGTCAACCTTCTTGGCGAATACGGCTACTCAAAATATGTCTTCATGGATATGAGTCTTGTACGAGGTCTTGATTACTACACAGCATGTGTTTTCGAGATATCTTCCAGTGGCATTAGCATTGGCGGCGGAGGAAGATATGACAATATCATCGAGTTTTTAGGCGGAAAACCGACACCAGCAGTAGGCATATCGTTCGGCATCGAGAGAGTATTGGAGATTATGGAGGCCAAAAAACTCCTAGATGAGAAAAAGACAACGACAAAGGTCTTCATCGCATGCATAGGTGTTGACATGAAGAACGCCATCGACCTTGCTAAAGCACTAAGAAAGACCGGCATAGAATGCGATTACGATATTATCGGCAGGAGCATCAGGAAGCAGCTTGATCACGTTAATGCAAAAGGCATACCCTATGTAATTTTTCTTGGATCAAAGGAACTTGAGAAAAAGAGCATCAAACTCAGGAACATGAAAACAGGAAAAGAGGAAGAGTTTAATATGAAGGACTTAGAAAGCCTGAAATCCAGTCTCTAGTCTACACACCCACGCTGTAAATTCATTTGCCTTTTATCACAATGTACGAGCACGCAAGGCAGATGAATTCCTCAGCCGAGCTGTAAACCCTATGAGAACTGCATCTTGGGCAAGTTTCTTTTGCCAACAGCCCTTCTGAAATCTTTTTTGTTCGTAACATGCACCCCACCTATTCCCACTACGCTTTCTTGGCTTATAAAGATTATACTGGTGAAACATAGCATTGCCGCAATAACAATCTATAAAACCATTGTCTCGTGGAAGGAGTAACTTGAGAGAAAAGTATTTAAGCATTATTATTATTACAATATTACCTCTTACTTCTGCCAAACTTTTAGTAAAAGTTTGATAAAAAATGGTCAAAACAAGCTTTGCAAAATAGAGAACACCCTGTACAAATGAAAATTCATGGGAGATGAAAATGAATGACAGAAAAAATAGTGCCTGATACAAGCGTGATTATCTCAGGCATCATGACAGACTTGATAAAAAAAGAGGAAATAAAAGACGCGGAAATAATCATTCCGGAATTCGTAGTTGAAGAACTCCGGGCGCAGGCCTCAAAAGGCAGGGAAATCGGCTTCAAAGGGCTCGCAGAGCTGAAAAAACTCAGGGAAATGGAAAAGGACTACAAAGTCAAGACAGTAAAAATAGGCCGAAGACAAACACTCGAAGAAATAAAGCTTGCAAAGTACGGCAGGATAGATGCCTTGATAGTTGACGTTGCGCGCGAAGAAAATGCTATTATTTACACTTCAGACATTGTCCAGTTCACAGTGGCAGAAGCCGAAGGCATACCTGCGCGCTACTTCAAGCCTTACGAGAGAAAGATGGAAACTAAGCTTTCGCAGATGCTTACGGCAGACACAATGAGCTTGCATCTCAAGGAGAATTGCATACCGTTGGCTAAGAGAGGTAAGCCTGGAAATTTCAAGCTGACAAAGATCAGAGATGAAGCTATAACTTCTGAGGAATTGGAATCTATAATCAAAGAGATAATGGATGCAGCACGTTATGAAGAGAACTCTTTCATAGAAATAGGCGGTCATGCAGCAAGCGTAATCCAGCTTGGAGATATGAGAATTGCAATAACTAGGCAGCCTTTCTCAGACGGCATGGAAATAACTGTTGTAAGACCTATAACAAAACTTGTACTAGACGACTATGCTCTTTCAGAAAAGCTGAAAGACAGGCTTGCAAAGCGTGCCGATGGCATACTTATTGCAGGCCCTCCTGGAAGCGGAAAATCTACTTTCGCAGCCAGCCTTGCAGAATTCTATGAGCAACAGGAAAAGATTGTAAAGACCATGGAGTCTCCGCGCGATTTGCAGGTCAAGCCTGAGATCACACAGTACTCGAAGCTTCACGGCAGTTTTGAGAATACTGCAGACATGCTATTGCTTGTGCGACCTGATTACACGGTTTTCGATGAAGTTAGGAAGACATCAGATTTCCTAATCTTCAGCGACATGCGCCTTGCAGGCGTAGGTATGATAGGTGTTGTCCATGCCACAGATCCAGTAGATGCTGTTCAAAGATTTATTGGTCGTGTTGAGTTAGGCATTATTCCACATATACTTGACACAATAATTTACATCAAAGACGGTCGCATACTCGAGATCTACACATTATCACTTGTCGTAAGAACGCCCACTGGCATGACTGAAGCTGATCTTGCTCGACCTGTTGTAGAAGTGCGCAATTTCGAAACCAATGCGCTGGAATACGAGATCTATACATATGGAGATGAGAACGTAATAATACCTATAGAAGGCGCAAAAACCAGCGCAATGCATAGACTTGCAGAAAAACAAATACTTGCAGAGATCAAAAGATTTGACCGTTCTGCTGAAGTCCAGATATTGAGCGACAATAAGGTTTTAGTTCTGGTTGAGAACGACACCATACCACGCATCATAGGCAAAAAGGGTGCCACAATCAAGGAACTTGAAGAAAAGCTTGGAATAAGCATAGAAATATCTCCAAAGATAGCGACTTTCGGGCAGAAAACAGACTTCAGGACAGAAGAAACTGGGGCTTATATCGTCTTCAGCTTCGCGTCGAAAGATGCGGGCAAGATAGTTAACTTTTATATAGAAAAGGAATACCTTTTTTCAGCTACCATAGGCAAATCAAACCAGATAAAAGTCAGCAAAGATAGCGAAATAGGCCGTTCGGTGATTAAGGCATTAGTGAAAAAAGAGCTGAAGGCCTTTGTTTCGTGAAAAGAAACTGCTATTTTAAGAATATCTTAATTAATTTATCCTCAAGCCCTCGTAGCTCAGTATCCATCCCTTTCTTTGTAAAGAAAGGTCTGGATAAACACCAAAGAAACTCCAGATTTTGCAAATGAGATGGGTGAGAAATTTGGATAGAGCACTTTCCTCCTAGAGGTGAATTGAGTCGGTTCGCCGGCGATGATAATTCCTTGAAGTGAGAAAGGGGCCGCGCGTTCGAAAAGCTTTTTCTTTAGCAAAGAAAAACCTTGGAAAAAGAAAGGAAAAAGAAAGGAAAAAGAAAGAGACACGAAAATCGCGCCGGGGGCGCTCTTAATCTTTATATTCCACCACGCCACATGGTTAATTTAGTGAAGAAAATGAAAAAGTTATTGGCAATACTTTTGTTGTTCATGCCTGTTTTGGTGTTTGCACAGAACCTTACAGTTGTTGTCTCTGTAAACGGCTCGACGCAATTTATCAATTCTCGAGATAACCTTACTGTGTTCAATATTACTATAATTCCACAGGGCAGTGCAGCAAACATAACAGGTCTTAACGTTACAATAAATAGTGCTTCTGCACTTAATGTATCCGCCAACATCAGCAAAGTTCACGTTCTAAATTCATCCATAGATGGATTATTGCTTGGAACTAATACTTCTATAAATCCTAACCTTACAACAGGTCAGCAGATATTCGTTAATTTCTCCACACCACTTGTTCTTAACGCGGGTCAAAGAACAGGATTATTTGTCGTTTTTGAACTCGGCAACAAATCGACAAGAGGCGTGACGATAGGTGCAAATTTGATGGGCGGAGGAGATATTGTATCTAATCTGACTACAGTTCTCAATGTTTCATTACCTAATTTCACGGTCTCAAATATTCGCAACCTTCATTACAATGTTTCTAT
>CAYJVV010000007.1:0-305 GCA_964373755.1 uncultured archaeon
TTGCGGGTTTTCTATCTTGAATTTCTGTTTTAGTAGCTCTGCTGTTTCTCTTATCTTTTCTCCGCCTGTACCGATAACCAATCCAGGCGTTGTCGTGTGAATAATAATACGTGTGACTATCGGAGTGTGCTGAATTTCTATTTCTCCGCACTTTGCCTGCGCAAACTGCTTCCTTATAAACTCCTGCAGATTCACTAGCTCCTTCGCTTTCTGTATGAATATGCGTTCTTTGATAATAATTCACCTATTCTTTTTCTTCAAATTTCTCTTCATTCTTTGGCTGCTTTTTTGCTGCAGCCTTTCTC
>CAYJVV010000007.1:315-21115 GCA_964373755.1 uncultured archaeon
CCGCCCTTGTTGATCTGGGCCAAAAGGGCCTGGCTGGTCGGAATATCTTTGCCAACTATCTCTTCGACCTGTTTTTCCAGTTTTTCTGTTTGTTCACGGATTCTTTCTGTCTGTTCCTGCATTTCCTGAATCTCTTTTGGTTTTTCTTTTTCTACAGTTTCTTCTTTTTTTTCCATCTGTTTCTTTATCACTTCTTTCTTCACAACGTCGTGGCGTGCCTTTTCCACCAGAAATATTTCGACGTTAGCTGATTTCATTTTTATTCCGAAATTTTGCTTTCGTCTTCTCCTTCTAAGGTTTGTTCCCTGATGCGCAGATGCATGAACCATCAAATGCCCTGCGTCAAGTCCCAGCGCATCTGCATTTTTTTCGCAGGAATTCAGCAACAGGAGCATTTCCTTTGCTGTTTTTGTATAATATTTTCCGCCAAGGCTTCTGCGCTCTCCTGCTAAGTCTTCTAGAAGCCTCTTTGCTCTGGTGAGTGGCTTCTTTTTTATCACCCTGCACAATATGACAGCTTTTTTTGCCGATATCCTCATGTTTCTGCCAAAAGCCTTTGCGTGTTTCTCTTTTGGTAAAAATGTATAGTGCATATGAATACCTACTTCAATGGAACGAACCTTGATGAACGCGTTGCTCCCAATCCAGGCGCTGAGTGTTTCACCCTTTTCCTTGTGAGTGCAAATTCGCCAAGATAGTGACCTACCATGCTTTCCTCGATGACTATAGTTATGAATTCCTTTCCGTTGTAGATAGCGATCTTTGATTCAATCATTTCTGGCAATATGACCATATTTCTGACGTGTGTGCGGACGAGCTTATCTTTTCCTTTGGAGTTCCTAATGTCTTCGAGTAATTTCTTTTGCTGCTTTGTCAGGCCATGTCTTAGTGAGCGCCTCTGCCTTGATGGGAGCAGCACCGAAAAGTCTTCTAGCGTCATTGCTTGAAGCTCCTCAACTGCTTTTCCCCGGTATGAAAATTTCTTGGCCATTTTTATCTCCTCTCGAAAACTAATACATACTTCATCGCTTCAGGATGATAGTCGCCCTTCAGTTCTGCTGGAATATCCATATGAAATTCTTCTGTAAAGCGTAAACCGCAATTTTCTGCACATTTCTGCTTTTTCTATTTCATCTGGGGAAATATCATAACCATGTACTACTGAATTTGTGTTTTGCTTTGCAAGATGCAGGGCTAAAACTCCAGATCCGCAGCCAGCATCAAGTATTAACTTTCTATCACTGGCCAAATTTCTTACAATTTTTGCTGACGATAATGTTACCATACTACTTCTTCCTTCTTCTCTTACCGACGCGCCGTGGTGACAGGGATCCTACTTTCTTTCCGGGTGGCATGTGTCTGGAAACAGTCTTGTGCTTACCGGGTCTAGTTTGTCCACCAAAAGGATGATCAACGGCGTTCTTTGCTACTCCTCTCGTTTTGGGCCAATATCTGTTGAATGCTGTCACCGCATAGAATTTCGTGCCGGCTTTCATGAAAGGTTTCTCAGTGCGACCTGATGCTGCAACACTGCCTAGGGCTGCCTTGCAGCGTGATGAGAGCACTTTCTTCTTGTTTGATGGTAAAAGCACAACACATCTGTCCGGTTCCTTTGAAAGCAAAGTTGCGAACGTTCCAGAACTGCGACAAAGTTTTCCACCATCTCCTGGGTGAAGTTCAATATTATAAATCTTGCTTCCTTCAGGCACTTTGCCAAGCTCGACAATGCTGCCTTCTGTTGGTTCTTCCAAGCTTATTTGCTGACCAACATGCATGCCTTCGCAAGCCAAATGAAGAAATTTGCTGCCTGAGAAACCGACAACAGCGACGGGAGCAAACCTTCCTGGAGCATCGACTATGTCTATTACAGTTCCGGCTTTCGCTCCAGCAGGAAGATAAGTATAGCTGACCTTTCCAAGATACCGATGACTAGGTGCACGATACCTCGGACTTCCTGTTCCTCTTCTCTGCTGTCTAAGATTCTTTCCCATTTTAACCAACCAACATTTTCTTTAAAACTTCGTATCTTTCTTCTGTTGTTAATCCATCATCTATTATGTTATCCAACTCTAGTTGGTCTTCCATTTAGTGATTTTCTATATTCCCCTCTTAATTTTATTTTTTCCCATTCTTCGTGAGAATAAATTTCCAATTCTCTAACTGCTCTTTCTGATCCTTCGCCACTCGCTCCAGTAAGTACAGCTAGAAGCATGCCATTTTCTCTAGATATTGTTCCCTCTCCAACAGAAGTAGAAAAATATATTGTGCCATTAATTGTCTGACATCCTGGATAATCTCTGTGAATGGAATGTGGGCTATAAAAATTGCGAGGCAAACCTTTTATGATACTTAATAGCTCTATAACTCTTTCTTGGGTGTAAGGAACTTGTATGCTTATTTGACTCATAGTTTCACCATCAGATTATTCCCAGCCTTATTGCGATTTCTCCTGCTTGTCCGGGTTCCTTGAATTTCACAAAGGCTTTTTTCCTACCGGACTGGTCTATCATTGTGTTCACGTGCTTCACGTTGCTCTGAAAGGCCTGTTCTATTGCTTGCTTAATTTCTTTCTTGTCGCTGCGCCTGTTAACAATAAACACTAACTTGTTCTGCGTTTCGATCATCTGAACCGCCTTTTCTGTCATCAGCACGAATCGTAAAGTACCAAAAGGATCGATTAGGTTTTTTTCTTGTACTGGCTCGACAGGTTTTTGCTTCTCTTTCTTCGAAGGCTTTTGTTCTGTTTGCTGCCTAGGAGCTTTAGGTTCTTTTCTTTTTTCTATTTTCTTGATTATTTCTTTTGCCTCAGTTTTCAAATCTTTTTTCTTTTCATTTTCAGGTGTCATGCTGTCTCACCGTATATTTCATCGATTTTCTGAATGGCAGGCTTTGTTATAATTACCAGACGGCCTGCATGGGTTCCAGGGGCCAATGCTTCTACTGTCATGGAACCTGCTGTTACAACATCAACACCTGAAATATTCTTTGCAGCCTTGACAAGGCTGCATTCCTTCGAAACGATTACCAAAGGCCCCTTTCTCTTTTTGTACCGCCTGCCACGCATTTTACCCTTTCCTGCGCGCACTTTTTTTACTGCACATCTTTCAAGCTCATTTGGTATGAGCTTTGCAAGTATCTTTAACACATTTTTTGTTTTTCCAATCTCTTCAATACTTTCAGTGAATATTATTGGCGACATTTGTGTCTTATGACCCCGCCTTGTTACAATATCAATACTTGCAGCAGCTGCAAGCGCTGATTTTATTGCTAATGTCCTCTCTTTGTTATTGATCTTCTCAAGCCATATTTTCTCAACCTTCGGCGGATGAGCTTGACGACCTTTAACTGCTTGCGGCACAAAGCGTGCAGTAAAATGCAGATAGCCTACCTTGCCGTGTATACGAGCCATACGAGCCATTTCTTTATTCATCATGCTGTATCTGTATTTTCTTTTTCCATGATAGTGCGCGCTTGTACGTTTTCCTGCCAACGGGTCAGCACCATAAGGCTGCCTTTTTGCACTTTGTTCTGACAAAACAGCACGTTTTATTACGTCCGGCCTGTACGGCGTGCTAAATACAGAAGGCAATTGTATCTCCTCAACTTCATTACATTCTAAATCATAAACTTTTGGCATAATTATCTCACTACTCTCTTGCTTCCTTTACTACCCTTTCTTCTTGGTATATTGAATTCTGCCATCATCACTCCTCTTACAAAATTTGGATCAAGAGAAACTGACATATCAGCAAACTGATCTGTTATTTGATTTGCACTCGAAATCTTCAGCCAGTATTGTGCCGCTAAAAATTCTGGCAAGGATTGTGCAAGTCCTTTATCTCTAATTTCCGTTTCTAGTGCGGCATATGTCTCTACGTACATCGACCTCTTAACCCTGGGGTCGCTTAGTGATCTCGTTGCTGATATCATCTTTTCAAAATCAGGTGTTTTGTAACTCATTTTATTTCCCCTGTTTGCTTTCAATTGAAACGTAGCGGATATCAGGAGGAACGACTTTCTGCGTGCGTATTGATTTCCTGAGCCTGACAAGTCTTTTTCTCGGTCCTGGAACACTGCCTTCGACAAGCAAGAATGTTTTCAGATTTCCGTAGCCAACGAAACCGCCTGCAGGTGTTATTTTCTTGCTGTCATCGCCAATCATTAGAAGTCTTTTGCTGAATTCTGTGCGCGTAAAAAATCCATATTGTCCTGCAGCAGGCACGCGCCAGTCGACTTTCCTTGGCACAGTAGAGCCGATGCTGCCAACATGGCGGTGCATCTGTTTGTCTTTCCTGGTCTGTATTCTGATTCCGTAACGCTTTACAGGACCAGCATAACCACTGCCTTTTGTTACAGAACTAGCATCAACATATTCGCCAATTCTGAAGACGTCAACTGCCTTGATTTCTTTTCCAATAATGCCATTAGCGTAGTCAAGTTTCTTCTTTACGTCTCCTCCAACAGCAATTTCGAATATTTCTGGCTTGAACTTGCTCATTCCGCTTTTCGACGGCTGGGTGCATACTATCAGACGTGCATCATCAACATTGTTAGTATCAAAATCTTTTGTGCTTGGATTTGCAGTTCTAATCTTGCGCTTAATGTCAATTTCCTTTGGCACTTTTGCCCATTTTTCCCCAACAGAAGCTAGGCCTGAAGGAGTTTTTTTGTAGTAGCGGATGGCTGCGACAAAAAGTGCAGGTGCGTCAAGAATAGTTACTGGAGAAAATACAATTTTGCCGTATGCCGGAGATTTAGGATTATTGTCGATGAGC
Organism: uncultured archaeon; assembly: GCA_964373755.1. Taxonomy (GTDB): domain Archaea; phylum Aenigmatarchaeota; class Aenigmatarchaeia; order GW2011-AR5; family GW2011-AR5; genus JACPDL01. The sequence goes on from CAYJVV010000007.1 coordinate 5,091, forward strand.
TGCATGTGTGTCATGCCAGCTTTCCAGCCAGCAAAACCAAGGGGTTTTGCTTCAGCAGAAGGCGGCCAGTGTGATACCCTTGGGTAGATTCGTTTGGCTCTTTTTCTTGGCCAAAATTGCAGCGATCCATGTCTTGGTCTTCTTCTCTTCGGCATTCACAACACTCAAATGAGTACATTTACGACTAACTGTCAGCCTATGCACACGTAGAAAACGATTGATCAGACTGCCTGATCGTGAGAGCAATAGATAGAATGAAGAATTAACTATTTAAGGCTTGTTTAGGTTTGTAAAATTATCTGTCATCATCAAGCTCTTTCATTAAATCTCTTACATCAGGAGGATTTTTCATGTAGTGTTCTAAGTTTGGTGATTTTCTTCTTGCCTCTTCTTCCCTTCCAAGAACTATCAACGTATCTCCGCAGGATATTTGTCTTTCATAGAGATGATAAATTCCGTCTCTGAAAACCCAAGAATTGACTTCAGGGTTCCCTGGCCACGGGTTGATTCCAAAATAACCAAAGACTTCAGCTATCTGTTTCCCGTTGTCGCCCCACAACGCCATTATCAAAAAATCGTCTGGTTCAAATAATCTGTTGTGTCTTTCGAAAATCTTTCCTACATAAGTTCTCGGAGAGTCCGGTCCAGTTAGTTGACCGTAGGCGTCTGTGAAACCAGCTTCATGAACGTAAGCCCTTGTAGGCTTTGCTGCATGGGGCATTGAAAATCTTTTTAAGAATGGCATAAATATCATTTTTAGCAAATCATTAAATATCTTCGTAAATTATTTCTATGCCAACCTTGCCTATGACTGTCGTGTCCTTGGCTGCTGAAAATTCTATTGTGTTAAGTTGTCTAAAGTATTCTTTTGGTATTGCCTGGCCAATTACCTTGTTGTCATTCAGTGTTACAGTCGCACCGCGTGGCAGCACGGTGATTCTCGCGGACTTGAAGCCTGAAAGCTCATTATCTAACGTGAAGTCGAATTTATTCTGCGTTACTTTCTCTACATCAGCAACAACAGATGCTTTTAGTTCGTAAAAGGCTGGCGTCCAGAATATGAATCCAGATGACGTGGTCTTGATCTTGAGTATTCCTTCATTGTCTTCATTGACTGGTATTATCAATTTTCCTTTTTCATATCTTGCAGCAGCAAAATTTGCTGTTTTCAATGCTGCATTGTCAGGCAAAGGTTCCGGTTTTCCCCTGAATAATTCTTGATCATCAAGCGTAACTACAAGTTCGCCTAGTTTGTTTGTGTCTTTTATTTCTATAACAATCTCCTTGACAAATGATTTTGGAACGTCAAGTCTTATTTCGTTGCTGCCAAACAAAAGACCGTTGAAAAGTCTTTTTGCTGATACAAATGAATCCTCTTCCTTGAAGTTAGCAATATCAATGCCGAATTCCAAAAGTCTCGTCTTTTCAACAGGTTCTCCAGGTTCAGCTATTCGGCCATCAACAAGCGTGCCAACTGTTATTGTAATGCTGGAAGGTGACAAATCAGTAAGACCTTCTGCATCACGTGCATTCAACGTTGCTATATATCTGCCATCGGTGCGGTAAATATGACTTACTGTTTGAAGTGATTCTACTGTAGGCAAGAACTGTGTCTGGCCATCACCAAAATCCAATACGCACGAAACAAGACGTCTTTGCAAGTCCCTGCAACGTGCAACAAAAGTTACTTGCAACGGAGCAGGGCCGCTTGTTGGCGTTGCCTGCAAGTCTGTAGTAGGTGCATTGCCTATATCCGATTCAACTACGATTGTTACTTCAGCAGGTGTTGCGTCTATTCTGCCTCTTTCATCGGAAGCACGAACTTTTGCTATCCTGCGTAAATCACTAACATCCGGATTGACATAAACATGACTTATCTGCTGAGGTGTTTCAATATTGAGCAAGTTTTGCTGTTCTCCATCTCCAAACTCTATAACACATGTGCTAATATCAAAATTTGCAGAGAAACATAGAACGTCAAAGTTAACTAATAGCGGTGACTTTCCTCTCATTGGAAAAGCACTAATAAAAGTTTCAGGTTTGTCGCTAAAGCCCGGCAATACTTGTATCATGATTCCAGCAGGCGTCTGATCCCCTGCAGCAGAATCGTCTCTTGCGCTAAGTATAGCTGGGCGGAAAATAATTCTTTCCCTTTCGTTTTCATAGGTGTGAAGCACAGTCTGCGGTGTTTCGGCATTTGTAAGTGTCTGTTTAGTACCATCGCCGAAATCAAGCTCGCATGAAGCTATAACACCGTCATCATCCCTGCAGGTCGCTATGAATGTGACCTCCAGTGGCGACTCACCTGTAGTTGGGAAAGCCTCCAGGAACGTCTGGGGCTCGATATTTGGCCTCACAACGTTAATTGTTATCAGAGCAGGCGTCTGATCGCTGTTGCCGAATCTGTCAGTTGCCGTGAGGGTTACAACAAAATTGCCTGTTCTTGAATACGTGTGAGTTATTGTTTGAGGAAGCTGTATTCTTTGCAATATTTGAGTTGATCCATCACCAAAACTTATAACACAGCTTGCAATTTCTATATCATCATTGCACAGAGCTGTAAACACTACTGTCAATGGAGCGTTACCTGAAATCTGCGATGCCGTCAGCGTAGTTTCAGGAGAAGTTGCGTCTTGTATTGAAATAAGAACAACCTGGGCACTTACAGAGCTGACTAGAATCATTAACGCTACCAATGCCGATAGGAAACTTGTTACTCTCTTCAAGTAAATACACCTTTATCATCTTAACAGGAAAAAGCATTAAAAGCTAGTCCAGTAATGCTATTGTAATGCTTCTGTAATTCAAATTTAATTCAGAAAATTTTCTAGTGACTGATTTAAAGAAATCATGCAAAAAATAAAAAGGTGATTTGGATGGAATGTCCTGTTTGCAAATCGCGCTTAACGCACGAAAAGATAGAGGAAGTCTGGGTTGACATTTGTCATGACCATGGCGTGTGGCTGGACAAAGGCGAGCTCGACAGGATAATGGAATCCTCGAAATATCGTGGCCAATCAGAGGGCCTTGTGCGCGGCTTGTGGTCCCACACCCATTCGCAGTTCTGAGTCAGGCTGCTCTACTATGTTGGGAAACCGCATTGAAATTCCCATCATATTTGTGGTACTTTGAATTAGGTGATTCATAGATTGTAGTTTTTGTAGAAGGTACATCTTCTTCTGGTAAAGTCCAGAAGCCACTATCCCTCAAATATAATACAGCATCATAATCGTCATTTCTTGATGCTGGTGCACTTATCCGATAAGCAACTCCTTCTAAACGTGTAGATGCTTTCCTCAATAACACTATCTTACCATCAATCATTATTGCATTAAGACGATATCCATTTGCTTTAGGAACAGGTTTGATATTCTCGGGAGGGTAGAAATGCAAAGCAGCAACTAAAGAAGATCTATAAAGTTCGTTATCAAAAAGTCTTTGAACTTCTGCTTCCATTTTACGTTTTGCTATTTTATTTCTGGCTACTTCAGCTTTTTTCCTAGCGCCAGGGCAGATTAAACCTCTTAACTGTCTTACTTGCTCTATAGAGGTGCCTAAACTTTTTGCAATCTTTGAATACGGTTCTTTACCTTTGAAAAGTCGACTATAAGCGCCGGTTTTATTATACCTAGTCTCAAATGCTGCTGAATACCCTTCTTGTGGCATTCTGGACCATTGGGAATGCTCTCTTCTATATTTTTCTAATTCAGCTCTATCAAAAAGAAGTTCACCATTGATGATGGCTGCTTTTATTATTCTCTTTGATGCATAAGTTTTGACACTAATTGGCATCAAACCTAGAAACTCTGATGCACCTGCAAGAGTATACAATTTCATTTATACGGCCTACTATAATTAATTAAAACAGATTTCTTAAACCTTTCCCATCGCGACTATGCTGTTTCTAGTAGACGGGCATCTCATGTTTCTTGATTTTAATAATAAGGTTTGAAAATAATAAGATATGGTAAGTAGGAAAATCGTACTCTCCTTGATTGTTATTCTATTGATTGCTTTTGCAGTTCTCGCTATTTCCAGCTTTTCGCAAACTGAAGAAGAACTTCCTGCAGGAAAAGCTTACGTAACAGTCAAAGCTGACAAAGTAGTGAAGCCGCTAAACAAGCAGATGTTTGGAACTGCGATGCCTGGCGAAGGAAGAGGAAATCGTAGCGCATTCTCAGATCCAGTTCTCAAGGAGTACATGAACGAGTTGCAAAATAGATTCATGACCCTACAAAGCACATCCGGAGGCTTTCCTTTCTATCCAGAAATGACAGGAGAACATTCCAAACGCATGACAATAGCACAGATCCTTGACAGAATGAAATTCAGAGAAGATCCTGACGGGGCTGTGATCTATGAAACAATCAAGAATGAGCCGGCATTGAACGGACCTATGGATCACAATTATGATGATATTCTACAATACTTAGAATCATTTGAAGTCAAACCAAAAATTGCTATACGCGTTCCTACATACTTCACTGGCCTTGGAGATTCTATTGTAGCGAAGATGAAACTAAAACTGGATCCCAAAAGCGGCTCGGATCTTGTTCATTATCTCAACGATCCACCTACCACTGAGTTAGGAAGCCTGCGAGCACAAAATGGTCACCCAGAACCTTACAATGTGAAATATTTTGTGCTTGGCAACGAAATGTGGAACAACTATGCAATTTATGGCCTAAGTCTAGAAGATATGGCTGCGCAGCATATCGCTTTCGCAACTGCCATGAAAGCTGCAGACCCTACAATCAAAATTGGATTCAATCTTGCAGACGATGGATATCCTCACGAATTCTTCAAGCCTGAATTCTTGCAAAGAGTTGAGAACCTTCTTGATTTCAATGATCGCATACTTTCGTTGATTAACGAACATTTTGATTTTGGAACATATCACATCTATTCTGACTGGATTGATACAGAAGGAAGAAATATATTGAATTTGAATCCTCGAGATTGGAAGTTCGTGATGGGTCAAGCATATGCTAAAGAAAAATACAGGAGCTATCAAAGACACAGAGAAATCGTAAAAAAATATAATCCAAATGCTGAGATAATAAACGATGAATACAGCGGCCCTCTTGGCAATCTTGGAGGAGCATTATTTGCAGCTGATCATGTAATGTATCTGATCAGAACCAACTATGATAACTATGCAGGCTATTGGGACAGCGGATTATTCGAACCATTCACGTATTTTGGCTTGATCAACGTTCCGGATGAGAAGTCGCCTGAATATTTTAAACAGCCCGCTTTCTACGCGCTGAGAATGTTTAACCAATACACAGGAGACGTTATTGTTGAATCTCAAATTGAATCTCCAAAATACCATATCGATCAGTATATAACACAGAATTTTGTGTGGCCTGCTGAAGATGTGCCAAGTGTTGTAGTAATGGCAACAAAGAAAGATAACAAGCTTTACATAATGCTGCTTAACAGAGAGACGAACCGCGATATTAAAGTAGAAATCGCACTGGAAAACTTTGCCCCTAAAGGAAACGCGAAAATATTCACACTTACAGCACTCGAAATGAACTCAAACAACGAAAATAATCACAACAATGTTGTAATTCAAGAATCCTCAACTGAAGTTTCAATTCCTGTCAAGATCTTGCTCAAAAAGCATTCGTTGGTTGCTATAGAATTAGAACAATAACTATGAGTGGGCTGGAACGGATTTGAACCGTCGGCCTCCCGATTATCAGTCGGGTGCTCCATTCCTGAAGTTCCTTCTCATTATGTGTTTCTTTTGACTGCAAGCTACTTTTCTTGCAAAGAAAAGGAGCTTTACCAGGCTAAGCTACCAGCCCTGTTGTTTTATATTTCATTGAAGCATAATCTTTATATATTTTCTTACATATCTTACTTGTAAGGTGAATAAAATGGGGCTTATAGAAGTGAAGACAGCAAAGATAACTGAAAAAGGCCAGATAGTAATACCCAAAGATATCAGAGACATAGAAGGTTTTAAAGAAGGCTCTAAGATAGCAGTTCTTGCATTTGATGACCACATAGAACTTAGACCACTCAAGAGCATATCTGTGGAGAAGCTTAGAGTCTCCAATATCCCTAAAAGCTCTGCTTTTCGAGAAAAAGGCGGTAGGATTACAGCATTACTTAGCGAAAAAGCACTTGCGAAGGATTGGAGCACAAAAGAGGAAGATGAAGCATGGAAGGATTTGTAAAAGGTGATGTTGTTGTCTTGCCTTTCCCTTTCTCCGATCTTTCAGTAAACAAGAGACGACCTGCACTTGTTGTGTCAGAAGGAGAATATGGTGACTTTATTTTGTGTCAAATAACCAGCACCACCAAAAAAGGCGTGGAAACGATTGCATTAAAAGACAAGGATTTTCAGAAAGGTAAATTAAAAATAACCAGTTACATAAGGCCAAGAAAAATATTCACTGCTGATTCGGGTATAATTCTCTATAAAGCAGGTAACATCAACAGAGAAAAGATAAAGGAAGTTGAAGAGGCTCTTTGTAGAATTATAAAAGAATAGCATCACGTACCCACGGATTACAAGACAAATAGGCCAAATATCTTTATTGTAAAAATTCATCCCTGTATTTTTCGTAGAAGTTTTTGTGAATGAGGTATACGATCTTCAGCGGCGGGCCTCTTTCTATTATAAACTTAGTGTTCTCCTTGACATAATCGCCGCCGTGACCGTCTATGATCAACGCACATTCGCCTTTTCTGACAAGCACCTCTAGCTTCTTGTTCGCGGGTATTACCTTTGGCTTTATCGTGGAGAAAAAAGGATTCAACGGCACTACACTCATGGCGTCTATATCAGGATCTATGATAGGCCCGCCAACCGAGGCGTTATAGGCGGTTGATCCAGCTGGGGTTGAAATAAGCAGCCCATCGCCTGAAAAATCTATAATTGTATTATCCAGTTTGAATTCCATTCTAAGGATTTTTGACGGCCTCTTTCTGCCGAATACTATCTCATTGTAAGCAGGAGGGTAAGGCTTATGCAACATCTTCTGCAAAATGCTCCTGGTTTCCTTGTAGCATTTCAATCTCATTTTCTCGACTATCTGGTAATCTCCACGAAGAAGCCGTTGCAGGTTTTCTGTCAGCTCCTTGAAAGTGCATGTGCACAGGAACCCATGACCTTCTATTTTGACAGGCAAGATAGGCAATCTTGTCTGGTGCGCTGTCCATAAGAGCGTTCCATCGCCACCGACAGTTATTATCAGGTCGCCATCAAAGCGCTTTACAGACAAGCCGCGCTTCCTCAGGCGGAGTGCCGTTGATCTGTCAAAATGTATCGACTCTACGTGTGGTTTCAGCATTCTTTCCAGTTTTCTAGCCATGCGGATGCCAGTCTTATTTTGCTTCGCAACAATCAATACGTTCTTCAAAACTGTTTTAATCTTCTTTTGTCTTGCAGGCATAGAATTAATCTCTGTCAAAAGCTTTTTAATGGCTAATTCCGTCGAGGAAGAATTTTATAAGGTGTTTCATGAACATCGTAAAATTCTCTTACTGATTTATAGCCCAGTATAGATATTTGCCATTTAATGGCTGATGCTGTTGTCGTATGCCTTCTTGCAGCTTCAGCCATATTACCACCAGTCTCTTGGAGATTCTGAGCCAACTCACTTTCTGGCCCATCTGGTTTTGGTTTATTTCTTTCTATTCCGTATTTAGCGCAAAGCTCATCGATGGTATATCCTAACGCAGCAACTCGACGCTGAAGTTGCTTAATTGATAAACCAATCATAGATGCAGCAGCAGTAGCATTCCCATTAGTTACTCTAAATACATTAGCAAAATGACCTTCACTAAAAGCCACTTCAGGATCTGCTGTAAATTTTTTCCCTAATTTTTCATATATAATATCAGCTTTAATTACAGAGTCTTCGGACATTACATAACCATGCAATACAATATCTGTTAATTCCCTAACATTTCCTGGAAAATCGTGACTTCTTAACAAATCAATGGCTTCTGACGTTATGCTTTTGCTGCCATTTTGGTTATTCAGCAGGAGTACCTGCAAATTTATCTATTCTTCGTCTAACTTCTGTTATTTGTCTGGAAACGCCTACCAATTCATATTGCGGATTCAACTGGACTGTCATTAAGATTACATTTCCATCACGTTTTATAAGAATATCGCATCTCACAAATAATTAAATCTCTTTTAATACTGTGTTCAAGTTTGTAATGTCCTGAATTATATAATCAGCTTTCATCTTTTTTGCTGTCTTTTTGTCAAGAACACCTGTAAGAACGACAACACTTTTTATGCCAGCCCTGTGAGCAGCTATAACGTCGTTTGGCGCATCACACACGTATACAGCCTCGTTCTTTTTCACTCTCAAGTTTTTAATTGATTTCAGAAGTATTTCTGGATGCGGCTTTCCAAGCTTGATATCATCACCGCTCAATATAATCTTGAAGTATTTCTTCACGCCTGTATGTTTCATTACACTTCGTAATGAAGGTTTTATTGCACCGCTGGCCACTGCAATTTTGTAATGTTTTTTTAGTTTCGAAATTGTTGCTTGTGCTCCTTTAACCAGCCTAACTTTGTTCACGTAATCATCGCTTGTCATTATTCTTGTGTACTCTTTCATTATCTTTTCCACATGTTTCTTATGCAACATCTCCTGAAGTATCTGCTTAGGCGGCTCGCCGAAATGAGGGAAAAGATCTTTCACTGATTTCTTTATGCCATTATCAGCCAAGAGTTTTTCAAGCACGTACGCGCCCGGAAAGTTAGACTTAACAATAACACCGTCAAAATCGAAGATTATAGCCTTGATCATTTTCACACCGATATCACTCAATCTATAAATCCTGCTTAATAAAGTTTCTACATAAATTCATCAAGGTGCACGACGATAGGGCTCGTGGTCTAACGGAATGACACTTGCATGGCAAAGCCCCTTTCGTGAAGGAAATGACGCACTAAGTGCGTCTAGTCGTTTTCGAAAGGCCAAGACAGCAAGCTACCTTTGGTAGCTTATTCGGACGGGTTCAAAAGAAAACTTTGGGCCTAACATGATTGGTTTCCAACCTGCAAGAGGCTCCGGGTTCAAATCCCGGCGAGTCCATAAATGGCTTTTCTTTCTTGTAAGAAAGAAAAGACCATTGGAAATCTGCAAAGAGCTTGCTCTTTGTGATGCCAGAGAAGCCTGCTTCTCTGGGCAAGAAAGAACTATAAAGTAACTTATCGGGCTCGTGGTCTAGTGAGGCCCTTTTGAACAAGTTAACGTTCAAAAGAGCCTGCGGAAAAATAAGCTTCCGCAAAATGGAATGACGCGACGTTCGCAAGAGGAGAACAAACCTACGGTTTTTCTCCTTCTAACCTCTTTTCCCTAAAGAAAAGAACGAAACACGTCGAGGCCGGGGGTTCAAAAAGGCCTTTCTTTTCAAAAAGAAAACCCTGGAAAAGAAAAACCTGTGAAATTCCCCCCGAGTCCATACAGTTTTTAATACTTAATTGCAGTCACACTAATTATGTGGCCTGAAACTAAGTTGACGAGATTCAAAAAACGACTTTTCGACGCAGCTAAAGAAGAGGGAGTAAAAACAAACTTTAGACGGATGTGCTATGGCAATATTCTTACTGGCCGAGAAGGTGTATGGGTATTTGCTGTCAAGCAAGATCCTCAATACGTAGCCGCTGGGCTTTTTCGAAACCCTGGATCTGGAAATCTAAGAATTGAAGTTTATAATTCTTCTATTTCAGCACAAATTGCAAATGCAGCAGCAGGGCATGCTAATGTCTCCAGACCTCCATCGCATTATTTCGATAAACCAAGAGTAGAGAAAATTCTGTATGGTTACTCTCCCCTTAAATCGAAAAGATAGATATTGCTTGATTTGTATGTTTGCTACTCCCATTCTGTCGTGGCTGCGGGCTTTGTTGATGCGTCGAAGACAACTGCATCTATTATTCCAAATTTCTGCACTTCCGGGCTTTTCATGATTCTTCTTGCAACTTCGTCGCATAATTCCCATGGAACTTCCTCGGGTTTTCTCATTGGTCTTACACTTCTAAAGTCCGCAGAATCAACATCTCTTATTGCAATGCAAACTCCTTCAGGACCTTTGAATGCTATTACAGGAAGCTGAGCGGGTTTCACACCATATTCATCGAAAGTTTTTTCAGCTACTTCTGTGGCTTCTTGTAGCAAATGTATATTCTGTCTACTGAATTCCAGTCCAGAATTCGCTTTTACAACATCTTGAGAAGTTATGCCATCTCTCAGCCACATGTGACTTAAATAAATTGACCTGTTTATAGCCGATCTTTCAGCTAATATTTTTGATGTGTTGGTTATATTTTTCCAGTCTTTTTCTCCTATGACAACCGCCACATGTTCAAAACTCCTGCCATCGCCTTTTATCCCGACTGTTTTTACAGGTAAAACATAACCTGCCATGTTGTTTTCTTGAGCAATGTCATAAACATCTTTTGCCAAACTTGTATCATACGGGTAAAACCCATTTATCAGTCGAATAGAAAGTCCAGGTCCTGGAAACGGTGGCTTGTGCACAACAAAATCAGGAAGATCCAAGGCTTCTGCCAGCTTTCTACAATCATCCTTGCTTAAATATCTTAGCGGCTCGATGCTTACTATTCCAGGAGGTTTCTTGGGATTGTGATGCGTTTTGATTGTCGCAACAGTGCCTGTATCTGCTGTGTCTTTTCCAGCTTCTTGACCGCTTTCTCTTTTGTCTGTGGCAAGCGTGCCGTCGATAAGAACCACATCTGTTTTGCTCAAACCAAGATATTTCGATATTTCATCGAGTGTGCCGTGATATTGCGCTTGCAGTGCTTTACGTTTAGCTTCTGGATCATAGTGGTGCCTAACAGCTTCTATTACCCTGTCGCTGTAATCAAGTACAAGAATATCTTTTCTGAATAGGCGTTGTAGAAGTCCCTTTACGTTATCTGCTTCATTCTTCCTTTCAATTCCCATGTCCAGATGTACGCCAACTACATCGATCCCAGCTGCAACAGCAAGCGCATAAGCTACAGAAGAATCAACGCCGCCGCTAACATAAACTAAGCCCTTTCTATCACCGACTGCATCTTTTATTTCTTTTACTGCTCTCCTTGCATACCTATCAGTGTCAGGTCTTTCTTCTATTTGGATACCTTTAGTTTCACAAATTCTTTCTGCAAAATTCCTAAAAATCTGTACTCCATATTCAGTATGCGTCAGTTCAGGATGAAATTGAACAGCAGAATTTCTACCGTTAGCTATTGCAGCTATATTTCCATTATCAGAATAAGCAAGTATATCATGTAACCCTCTAGTTGTTACAGAATCGCCATGATTCATCCAGACTATTGATCTTTTTGGAACACCGTTAAAGAGAGGATGTTTCCGAACAAGATTTATTCTGGCTTCGCCATATTCTCTTCTAGCTGGTTCTACATTAGCTCCGAATTCCTTAGCCATTACATGCATGCCGTAACATATGCAAAGAGTGTATATTCCAGATTGAAAGAGTCGTGAATCGTATTGATAAGCGCCTTTCTCATAGACACTTTTCGGCCCGCCGGAAAGAACAACACCGTGATATGGTCTCAAAGCCCCTATTGCTGTATTGCTGGGCAAAATAGTGGCTGGATGGCCTAAGTTTTGTAGTCTCTTTTTTATTAGATCTGTATGCTGTCCACCAAATTCTAAAATGGCAAAGTTGCCCATCTTACTTTTCTGCTTCTAATCTTTTTATTATTATTTCTACAATCTTCTCAGGCTTCTTGTTGCTTGTGTCTACAACAAGGTCAGCTTCTTTTTCCTGGTCAAAGTAGTCGAAGCCGTATATGCGTAGCCAGTTGCTTCTTTCCAGCTTCTCTTTTTCTGTCAGTTTTTGTGAAGCTTCTCGGATTGAAGTGTTATCTCTCTTTGCATAACGTTTTGCCCTAACGCTTCTAGGTGCTTTGAGCCAAACAGACAAGTCATAAAGTCCTTTGAGCATTCTTACAGTGAGTTTGCCGTCGATCACAATATTTCCTTTACCAGCATATCTTTTGGCAAGCTCATCGGAGTCTACATGAAATTTCTTGCTCGAGCCCTTTCTTGTTTTCCAGAATGTTATGCTCTTGTCAGTTTCTTTCGCTTTGGCACTGGCGTGGCTCTTGTTATAGTCGCCAACCGAGAAGTGTTTCAGCTTAAGCTTTCTGGCAAGCAGTTTTGCCGTTGTCGAGGAGCCGCAGCCCGGCTGTCCAGAAATAACTATTACTACCATTTACTTCCTATTGTTTTTCAGCTTAAAAATCTTGGGTTTGAACGTTAGATATGCTTGAAATGTTCACATTCCAATTTAGAAAGCGACGGAATGTGACATGTAAACAAACTCATAGGCGGAGAAAATTTTGTTTCACAAATACGAAAAGATGCTTTTTGACCAGACGGAGCTAGGCGAACATGCTACTTTCGTGCCGAACAAGAAGCTACCGATATACAATTGGCTATATTTCAAAGAAGGGTTCGCTAAAGACTTAGTTCTTTTACTGACAAAGGAGTTTGGATTACAGCCCGGAATGACTGTTCTAGACCCTTTTTGCGGATCAGGTACGACACTCATAACCTGCAAAAAACTTAGCATTGATAGCATAGGGTTCGATGTCCTGCCGTTGTCTGTGTTCGCTTCGCATGTCAAAACAAGGGATTATGATACCGCAGAGTTGAGAAGAATCTCTGTAGAACTGTTTTCCCAGAGATTCATGAAAATAAAAGATAAATTCCCGCCAATTCTCAATAAGGCTTTCTCTAAGTATGCACTGGAAGACATATCTTTCTTTCTTAAACAAATATGGCAGATAGAAGATGACACGAATAAAAACTTCTTTCTGTTGGCATTAATCAACGCTGCAATTAAAATCAGCTATGCTTGGAAAGATGGCTCAGTTATCAAAATAAAGAAAATAAACAAACCGCCTCTCAGGTTCATGTTCAAAAGAACAGTGAAACATATGATAAAAGATTTGGAAAGAACATCACTTTCACAAGCAAATTGCATTGTGGAGCAATGTGACGCTAGGACAATGAAACTTGATAATGCCACTGTTGATGCTATAATAACTTCGCCGCCATACCTGAATCAGATAGACTACACAAAAGTCTATGAAATAGAGAATTTTTTCATTGGCGGTTTATATCAAAAACCGCCGCTTAGATCATATATAGGCCTTGATACCGATGTTGAATTCCTGCCTGAAATGGATTTACCAAAATCAGCCAATGCATATTTTTATGACATGAATTTGGTTCTGCAGGAAATGTATCGTATATGCAAACCAGGAGCAATGATTGCTATTGTCGTCGGAAATGCCTATTTTCCAGGCAGGATAGTAGACAGCGACTTGATTATTGCTTACCTTGCTGAATCAACAGGATTTAAAATTGACAGAATAGTTGTATTGAACAAACGCTACGCATTAGAAGAGAGAACGAAACAGAAAGGGATTCTTAGAGAAAGCATGATAATAATGAAAAAGTAGTAATAAAGAAAGATTAAAAGATTGTTGACTATATCGAGAAGGAGATTTTAGTGATAAATTCAGAAAAATATACAAGAAGGGTCATTGCCATTTCTTTGGGAAATACAAAGACCTTTTCTTTTAAGAAAAGGGATTTGTGAATGAATAGAATTGTTTTTGTAGGTACTGGCGGAGGACGGCACGCCGTTTCTTCACAAATGCGGAAAACAGGTGGAATTTACGTAGAACTTGATGGTTTTAAGTTCATAATAGATCCGGGACCTGGATCTTTGGTTTTTTCACGTTTCTTAGGTTTAGAGCCTGAGAAATGGGACGGAATCCTTCTTTCACATTTGCACATAGATCAGTCAAGCGATACGAATGCACTGATAGATGGGATGAAAGACCCTTCACCTGTTGGAGAGGAAACAGCAAAGGAAATATTTCTAATTGCAGAAGAACACTGCGTGAGGATGAAAAAAGACCTTGACGAATATCCAAGAATCAGTAAATTCCACCAGAAGCTTGTCAAGAATCTGCATGCAGTAAGATCAGGAGAAGTCATCACATTGGGCAAAATAAAGGTGAAAACATCAGATACAGAGCATGGCGTACCGAATGTTGGCTTTATGATTTCCGGCTCGCTAAAAATAGGCTACCCTTCTGATGGTATATATTTTTCAGGTCAAGAAAAGTGTTTTGACAGCTGTGATATTCTGATTCTTAATGTTCCTGTGCCTAAGGGCGGTGAATCAAGGCACAAAGTTTACATGAGCGTGGACGATGCAATCAGACTTGTGAAAAGCATAAACAACAAGCCCAAACTTGTAATCTTGACACATTTCTCGCCATGGATGCTGCGCTCTAATTTGTACAAGCAAACAAAAATAATGCAAGACGCTACAGGTGTAAAAACTATTTTTGCAGAGGATTTCATGGAACTAGATTTGAAAAGCTTCTACACAAACATATTGCCACTAAAGATCTAAAAAATTTAATAATCACAAAATATACAAAGAAAACAGCTTCTGCTTTCTTCATAATAAGTATTTCATTAACTTAACTATAAAGCCCAATACACCAAAATTTGTTAATAATTAAAACACACCATTTAAGAGAAATACTATGCTTGAACCAAAGTTGGATGAAAAATCTTGGAAAAAGGAATTTGAAAAAGAAATCTATGAAAAATGGAAAAAGGACGGCACTTATGCTTTTGTTGATAACGACAAACCACTATTTAGTATTGACACGCCGCCACCTTATGTCAACACGCCAATACACATAGGTCATGCCACGACTTATACACTGATGGACATGTTCGCTCGTTACAGGCGTATGAATGGATTTAATGTGCTTTTCCCTCTTGGCCTTGACAGGAACGGTCTGCCTATAGAAATAGCTGTAGAGAAGAAGTTCAATGTATCGCTGAAAGACGTTTCGCGCGAGCAATTTATAGAGCTTTGTAAGAAAATACTTGAAGAATCTAGTACAGCTTCTATAGATTCTTTCTTGCGCCTTGGGATAAGCTTCAACTCTTGGGAAACAGGAAGCAAAACAGGCGATGTTTATCTTACCGATTCGGACGAGTACAGAGCACTTACACAAGCAACTTTCATAGACATGTGGCAAAAAGGTCTGATATACGAAGACGAAAGGGTGAATAATTATTGTCCTGGCTGTAAGACTACTATAGCAGATGCGGAAATAGAATATTCAGACCTACCATCATCTTTAGTTTCCATTAATTTCAGAGTAAAACATTCACATGAGAGTATAGTCATTGCAACTACTAGGCCTGAACTTATCTGCAGCTGTGGCATGATAATATTCCATCCAGATGATGAACGATATAAACATCTTGAAGGAAAAACGGCCGTTACACCTATATACGGGAAAGAAGTTCCCATAAGATCACATCCTTATGCTGATCCGAATAAAGGCACCGGACTGATGATGATGTGCTCTTTCGGCGATCAAGCAGACATAAGAGTTTTCCGCGAACAGGGCATACAGCCAGTCATTTCTATTAACCAAGACGGCAAGATGAACAGGAATGCAGGCTTTCTTGAAGGCCTTCTAGTGGTAGAAGCTAGGGATGAGATAAAGGAGAAGCTAAAGGAAAAGAGCTTTGTTGTTAATGAGAAGAAGCTAACACACAGAACACCAATATGTGAAAGAAGCAAACACCCAGTCGAATTCATACACATGAAAGAGTTCTACTTAAAACAGCTAGATTTTATTGGCAACATAAGAGACATTTCAAAGAAAATAAATTTCTTTTCTTCTCATAGCAGACAAATACTCCTTGACTGGCTAGACTCTGTGACTCTGGACTGGGCTATCTCACGCAGACGCTACTATGCGACTGAAATTCCCTTGTGGTATTGCAATTCGTGCAAGGAGACGATAGTCCCGCAAAAAGGAAACTATTATAAACCATGGAAGGAAAAGCCGCCGGTTGAAAAATGCAAATGTGGTTCTTCTGATTTCCGTGGCGAAGAGCGCGTTCTTGATACATGGTTCGACTCCTCAATATCGCCGCTGTACATAATGA